>JAGYJL010000026.1 GCA_018402015.1 Flavobacteriales bacterium
GAAACCAACTGGAGATTGGCAGATAACTATAATGTTACTCGTCTTGGTTTCGTAAACAAGATGGACCGTTCAGGTGCTGATTTCTTGAAAGTTGTTGGACAAGTGCGCGAAATGTTGGGCGGTAACGCAGTTCCATTGCAATTGCCTATCGGTGCAGAAGAGACCTTTAAAGGAGTGGTTGACCTTGTTTACTACCGTGCAATGGTATGGAACGAGGATGATCATGGAATGACTTTCAAGGAGGTGGAGATTCCTGCCGACATGAAGGATGAGGTAGATGAGTGGAGAGAGAAATTGTTGGAGTCAGTTGCTGATTTCGATGATACCTTGATGGAAAAATACTTCGAAGATCCTGCGTCTATCACTGAAGCTGAGGTTATTGCCGCGTTGCGCAAGGCCTGTGTTGCCAATAAGGTTATTCCAATGTTGTGTGGTTCTGCCTTTAAGAACAAAGGTGTTCAAACCATGCTTGATTATGTGATGGAATTGATGCCAAGTCCGCTTGACATGGAGAATATCACTGGTACAGACCCTGATACAGAAGAGCCTATTTCAAGAAAGCCATCTGCAACAGAACCATTTGCTGCTCTTGCGTTTAAGATTGCTACCGATCCATTTGTTGGTCGTTTGGCCTTCTTCCGAGCTTATTCAGGTAGGTTAGAAGCTGGTTCTTATGTGTTCAATGCACGTACGCAGAAGAAAGAGCGTATCTCACGTATCTTTCAAATGCATGCGAATAAGCAGAATTCTATTCCGTTTATTGAAGCTGGAGATATCGGTGCTGCTGTTGGTTTCAAGGACATCAAGACAGGAGACACTCTGTGCGATGAAAAGCATCAGATTGTTCTAGAATCAATGAAATTTCCGGAACCCGTTATCGGTTTGGCAATTGAGCCTAAAACTCAGGCCGACATGGATAAACTAGGAGTTGCTCTTGGTAAATTGGCTGAAGAAGATCCAACGTTCCAAGTGCACACTGATCAGGATTCTGGTCAAACAGTTATTTCGGGTATGGGTGAGCTTCACTTGGAGATTATCCTTGATCGTTTGAAGCGTGAGTTTAAAGTTGAGTGTAATCAAGGAGCTCCGCAGGTTACTTATAAAGAAGCAATTACAACTAAGGTTGCTCACCGTGAGGTTTATAAGAAGCAGTCTGGTGGTCGTGGTAAGTTCGCTGACATTCAATTTGAACTTGGTCCGGTTGACGATGATTTTGTTGGCGAAGGACTTCAATTTGAGAATAAGATCAGTGGTGGTAATATTCCTCGCGAATTCATTCCTTCTGTAGAGAAAGGATTCAAGATGGCCATGAACAATGGTGTGCTTGCAGGATTCAAGATGGATACGCTGAAGGTAACATTGAATGATGGTTCGTTCCACGCGGTTGACTCGGATGCACTTTCGTTTGAAATTTGTGCGCAGATAGGATACAAGGAAGCAGCGCGTAAAGCAAGTCCTGTTCTTTTAGAGCCTATCATGAAAGTTGAGGTGGTTACACCAGAAGAGAACATGGGAGATGTGATGGGTGACCTCAACAGAAGACGTGGGCAGATGCAGGGTATGGATAGCAGAGGTGCGTCTCAAGTTGTAAAGTGTCTTGTGCCACTGTCTGAAATGTTCGGTTATGTAACGCAGTTAAGAACCATTACTTCTGGTAGAGCAACATCTACAATGGAATTCGATCACTTCGAGCCATGTCCTCGAAATATTTCTGAGGAAGTAATTGCACGAATTAAAGGAGAAAAAGTAAGCTAATAGTCTTATAGGATAATCATGTCACAGAGAATAAGAATCAAGCTCAAATCTTACGACCATAACTTGGTTGACAAGAGTGCTGAAAAAATCGTGAAAACGGTAAAGTCTACTGGTGCAATTGTAAGTGGTCCGATTCCATTGCCAACACACAAGAAAATCTACACAGTACTTCGTTCAACACACGTTAATAAGAAGTCGAGAGAGCAGTTCCAATTCAGTTCTTACAAGAGACTATTGGACATCTACAGCAGCACAGCTAAAACGGTTGATTCATTGATGAAACTGGAATTGCCAAGCGGAGTTGAAGTAGAGATTAAAGTATAACTAGTTAGTAGAACCAATAATAAGTAGGTCATGTCTGGACTTATAGGAAAGAAAATAGGAATGACGAGCCTGTACAACGAGGCTGGTAAGAACATTCCGTGTACAGTTCTCGAAATCGAGCCTTGTACCGTCACTCAGGTTAAAACCGTTGAGAATGATGGATACACAGCAGTTCAAGTAGGAACAGGTTACCGTAAGGATAAACGTACTACTGCAGCATTGAAAGGTCATTTCAAGAAGGCGAAGTGTGAGTCTAAGCAAAAGCTTGTTGAGTTCAGAACTACTCATGGTTATACTCAGTTTGGAGATAACGCCACCTTAGGCGCAAACTTAGGAGTTGCAGATATTTTCAGTGAAGGAGAATATGTTGACGTGGTGGCAAACTCGAAAGGAAAGGGTTTCCAAGGTGTTGTTAAGAGACATAACTTCGCAGGGGTAGGTCAAGCAACACACGGACAGCACAACAGAGCAAGACATCCTGGAGCAATTGGTGCTTGTTCATATCCTGCTCGTGTATTCAAAGGATTGCGAATGGCCGGTCAGACCGGAGATAAGAGAGTAAAAGTTCAGAACCTACAGGTATTGGCTGTTGATGCAGAGAAGAATCTTCTTGTATTAAGCGGAGCCGTTCCAGGAGCAAAAGGTTCATACATCATTGTAGAAAAGTGATCTGAAACAGATATTGATCATGGAATTAGCAGTATTAGATAGAACAGGTAAAGCAACTTCGAAGAAGGTGCAATTGAGCGATGACGTTTTCGGTGTAGAGCCGAACGAGCATGCTGTTTACCTAGATGTAAAGCAGTACTTAGCCAATCAGCGCCAAGGAACTCACAGTGCTAGAGAACGAGGAGAAGTCCGAGGAAGTACTCGCAAAATCAGAAAACAAAAAGGTTCTGGTGGTGCTCGTTTCGGAGATATCAAGAGCCCATTGCTTAGAGGTGGAGGCCGTGTTTTTGGTCCACGTCCTAAGGTATATGGTTTCAAGCTTAACAAGAAATTGAAGCAAGTTGCTCGTAAGTCTGCTCTTTCGATGATGGCAAATGACAAAGCCATTACTGTAATCGAAGACTTGAAATTCGATGCTGTGAAAACCAAAGATTACGTTCAGTTTTTGGATAATCTGAAGCTTTCAGATAAAAAAACATTGCTAGTTCTGAATGAGCAAGATAAAAACGTATATTTGTCCTCCCGAAATTTGAAGGGCGCAAAAGTCGTAACTGTCTCAGAATTAAACACTTACGGAATTTTAAACGCAAATAACCTTCTTCTTTCAGAAAGTTCAATTGCAACAATTGAGAAAAGTTTAAGCTAATAAGTGATGGAAGTTCTTGTGAAACCATTGATAACCGAAAAAATGACAGAGCTCAGCGAAAAGCGAGGTCAGTATGGTTTTGTTGTCAATAGAAAGGCGAATAAACTCGAGGTTAAGCAAGCCATTGAGAAGATGTATGGTGTAACTGTAGATTCAGTGAATACCATGATCATCCCAGGCAAGAAGCGAAGCCGAAATACTAAAACGAAATTTATCGTTGGTAGAACTTCAGCGGTTAAGAAAGCCATAGTTACGTTGGCAGAGGGAGATACAATTGATTTTTATAGCAACATCTGATAGACCATGGCTGTAAGGAAATTAAAACCAACTACTCCAGGGCAACGACATAAAGTTGCTAGTACGTTTGAGACAATTACTGCCTCAACGCCAGAGAAATCGTTGGTAAAAGGACAGAGTAAGTCCGGTGGTAGAAATAACACTGGGAAGATGACCATGCGTTACATTGGTGGTGGTCACAAAAGGAAGTATCGTCAGATTGATTTCAAGCGAAATAAAGATGGTATTCCAGCAACTGTTAAGTCGGTTGAGTATGACCCGAACAGAAACGCACGCATTGCGCTGCTTTATTATGCAGATGGAGAAAAGCGTTATATCATTGCCCCAAAGGGTATTGAAGTAGGGCAGACGGTTCTTTCAGGTAAAGAAGCTACACCAGATGTAGGTAACACACTACTATTAAGTGATGTTCCAATGGGTACTGTTCTTCATTGTATTGAAATGCGTCCTGGACAAGGTGCTTTGATTGCTAGAAGCGCAGGTTCTTATGCGCAATTGGTTGCTAGAGAAGGTCGTTATGCGACTTTGAAGATGCCATCTGGTGAGGTTAGAATGGTTCTGGTTACTTGTAAAGCAACTGTTGGTGTTGTTTCAAATAGCGATTACAGCTTGGAAGTTTCAGGAAAAGCTGGCCGAAGCAGATGGTTGGGTAGAAGACCAAGAACTCGTCCGGTAGTGATGAACCCTGTCGATCACCCAATGGGTGGTGGTGAAGGAAAATCATCAGGAGGTCATCCACGTTCAAGAAAAGGTATACCTGCGAAAGGATTCAAGACTCGTTATAAGAAGAAGGATTCAAGCAAGTACATAATTGAAAAAAGAAAGAAGTAATTAGGTAATGGCTAGATCGCTAAAAAAAGGGCCTTTTGTTGACTATAAACTCGAGCAAAGAGTTGTAGATGCCCAAGAGAATAGAAAGAAGACTGTGATCAAAACTTGGTCTAGAAGATCAATGATCACTCCTGATTTTGTGGGTCTAACTGTTGCCGTACACAACGGAAATAAGTTTATTCCTGTGTATGTAACTGAGAACATGGTAGGTCATAAGTTGGGAGAGTTTTCTCCTACTAGAACGTATCGTGGTCATGGAAAAGGAAAGAAGTAAAAAGCTGAATCTCCAAGCTTAAAGCAATGGGAAAGAGAAAAAGATTAATGGCGGAAAAAATGAAGGAAGAGCGTAAGACGCAATACTTCGCTTCATTAAAGAATGTTCCTACTTCACCTCGTAAAATGAGACTGGTTGCGGATATGGTTAGAGGTATGGATGTAGACAAGGCACTGTATGCGTTGAAACTTCATCCTAAAGAAGCTTCAGGTAGAATTGAGAAGCTTTTGCTTTCTGCTCTGTCTAACTGGGAACAGAAAACCTCTGGAAATAGTGCTGATACTGCTAATCTATACGTTAAAGAGATTCAAGTAGATAGCGCACGTTCTTTGAAGAGATTGCAAACTGCACCTCAGGGAAGAGCGCACAGAATTAGAAAAAGATCAAACCACGTAACACTTGTTATAGATAGCAAGAACGATTAACGAATGGGACAGAAGACGAATCCAATAGGCAATAGATTAGGTATCATCAAAGGTTGGGACTCCAACTGGTATGGTGGAAAAGATACCGCTGCAAATATTGAAGGCGATTACAAGATCCGCGAGTATTTGCGTGCGCGTTTGGCTAAAGCGAGTATCTCCAAGATTATTGTAGAACGTACTCTTAAGTTGATTACAGTTACAGTTAATACTGCTCGTCCAGGTATCATTATTGGTAAAGGCGGTCAGGAGGTTGACAAGCTAAAAGAAGAGTTGAAGAAAATCACCGGTAAGGAGGTTCAAATCAACATATTTGAAATAAAGAGACCAGAACTTGATGCTCGGTTGGTAGGTGAAAGCGTTGCCCGACAATTGGAAGGACGTATTTCCTTCAGAAGAGCGGTGAAAATGGCTGTTGCTTCAACCATGAGAATGGGAGCTGAAGGGATAAAGGTTCAAGTGAGCGGACGTTTAGGTGGAGCTGAAATGGCACGATCCGAAATGTACAAGGACGGTCGAATTCCGTTGCACACTTTTAGAGCTGATATCGATTACGCACACGTTGAAGCGCATACGACTTACGGACGCATTGGTGTGAAGGTGTGGGTTATGCTTGGAGAGGTTTACGGTAAAAGAGATCTTGCTCCTAACGCAAACTTGCAGAGCAACAAGCCTGCAAGGTTGGCCAAAAGAGACAGAAAGAAGTAATTAGTTAGAACAGGAAGAACAGCAACGTTATGCTACAGCCAAAAAGGACGAAGTTCCGCAAAATGCACAAAATGAAGATGAAGGGCCTTGCCAATCGTGGCAGTCAATTGGCCTATGGTTCATTCGGCATTAAAGCAATGGAAGGAGCTTGGATCACAGCCCGACAGATTGAGGCTGCTCGTATCGCGGTTACCCGATACATGAAAAGAGAAGGACAAGTTTGGATCAAGATTTTCCAGACAAGCTCATCACCAAGAAACCCTGCAGAGGTTCGGCATGGGGTAAGGGTAAAGGTTCCTCCAGAATATTGGGTAGCTGTTGTAAAAACCAAAGGGCTATTATGTTCGAGATTGAAGGAGTTGATTCCACTGTTGCTTAAGGAAGCGTTGAGACTTGCAGGTCAAAACTCATCAACAACCAAGTTTGTGGTGAGAAGGTCTTACACTGGAGCTAAGAATTTAAGACAATGGAAAAACGCAGTTATCAGAGAATTGTCAAGCGAAGAGCTAGAAGAAAGACTAGCAGAGGAGCGCTTGAAACTGCCAAGATGAAAATGAACCACGCGGTATCACCTATTGAGAATCCGGCAAGAGTTGAACACGCCAGAAGTTGTCGATCGCCAGGTTGATGACCGAACGAACTTCAAGAAGCAAAGTAGCAAGCTGAAATGGAGAATACAGCAAGAAATCTTAGAAAAGAGAGAATCGGGGTTGTCGTTAGCGACAAAATGGATAAGACCATTACCGTTAGTGTTGAGCAAAGTGAAGCACCCGATGTATGGAAAGTTCGTTAAGATGACGAAGAAGTTCCATGCTCATGATGAAAAATGATTGCGAACTGGTGATACCGTTAGAATCATGGAAACTCGTCCATTGAGCAAGTCAAAGAACTGGAGATTGGTAGAAATCATTGAAAGAGCCAAGTAAGCCATGATACAAACAGAATCAAGACTTAAGGTCGCAGACAACAGCGGTGCTAAAGAAGTTCTTTGCATCAGGGTTCTTGGAGGAACTAGAAAGCGTTATGCTCGTATTGGAGATACAATCGTTGTAACTGTGAAGGACGCAGTTCCATCTGGTAACGCAAAGAAAGGTTCGGTTTCAAAGGCAGTGGTTGTTAGGACCAAAAAGGAGACCAGAAGACAAGATGGATCATACATCCGTTTTGACGACAACGCGGTTGTATTGTTGAATGCAGCTGGCGAGATGAGAGGAACAAGGATTTTCGGACCTGTTGCTCGTGAGTTGAGAGAGAAACAATACATGAAGATCGTTTCATTGGCACCTGAGGTGCTTTGATACAAAGAAGCAAAGCAATGGCAAAGTTTCATATAAAGAAAGACGATACAGTTAAGGTAATGGCTGGTGAGTCTAAAGGCGCAGAAGGAAAGGTTTTAGAGGTTTATCCTTCTAAAAATAAAGCGTTGGTAGAAGGTGTGAATATCGTTAAGAGACACACCAAACCAAATGCCGCTCATCCAAACGGAGGTATTGTAGAGCAGGAAGCTGCTATACACATCTCTAATCTTATGTTGGTGGATCCTAAATCGGGAGAAACTACAAAAGTTGGAAGAAAGATGGTAGACGGTAAGATTGCCAGATATTCAAAGAAAACAGGAGAAGTAATTAAGTGATGAGCACAACACCTACACTTAAAAAGAAGTACCAAGAGGAAATTGTACCTGCACTTCAAGCGAAGTTTAAGTACAAGAGTATCATGCAGGTACCTAAATTGGAGAAAATCTGCTTGAACCAAGGTTTAGGACAAGCGGTATCTGACAAGAAGATTCTTGAGGCGGCATTGGTAGACATGACCACTATAGCTGGACAAAAAGCTGTTGCCGCTAAGTCGAAGAAGGATATCTCAAACTTCAAGTTGCGTAAAGGAATGCCTATTGGTGCCCGTGTAACGCTTCGTGGAGATAAGATGTACGAATTCTTGGAAAGACTTGTTGCTGTAGCGCTTCCACGTGTAAGAGACTTTAGAGGAATAAGCCCAAAAGGTTTTGACGGAAGAGGAAATTACAACTTGGGTATTACTGAGCAGATAATCTTCCCAGAGATCGACATCGATAAAGTGAACAAAATTCTTGGTATGGATATCACATTTGTGACCACCGCTGAGACTAACGAGGAAGGACTCGCTCTATTGACTGAGTTCGGAATGCCATTTAAAAAGTAAGCTGACATGGCTAAAGAATCAATGAAAGCAAGAGAGCGTAAACGTGCTGCCATGGTGGCTCGTTATGCTGAGAAAAGAGCTAGACTTAAGGAGGAAGGCGATTACCAAGCTTTGGCAAGAATGCCGAAGAACAGTGCCGCTATCAGAATGCACAATAGATGTAGCATCACTGGTCGTCCAAAAGGATACATGAGAGATTTCGGTCTCAGTAGAATACAGTTCAGAGAAATGGCCAATTCAGGTCTGATCCCTGGGGTTAAAAAAGCAAGTTGGTAATCGATTTATTCGGAAAACGATGACAGATCCAGTAGCAGATTTTCTAACTAGAGTTAGAAACGCAATTCAGGCAAATCACAAGGTGGTTGACATTCCAGCTTCAAATTTGAAGAAGGCAATTACCAAGATCCTATTTGAAAAAGGATACATTCTTAACTACAAGTTTGAGGATGAAGGTGTACAAGGCAATATCAAAATTGCTTTGAAGTATAACCCACAAACAAAGGTTAACGCTATCCAAGGTTTGGTGCGTGCAAGCAAGCCAGGTTTGAGGAAATACTCAGGAGCCACAGAGATTCCACGTGTAAAGAATGGCTTGGGAGTTGCGGTTGTATCTACATCCAAAGGGGTGATGACAGATAAAGAAGCAAGAGTTCAGAATGTAGGAGGAGAGGTTCTCTGCTACGTTTACTAAGAATTGAAAGAAACAGAACAATGTCAAGGATAGGATTAGCACCGATTGAAGTACCTCAGGGAGTTGAGATAACCGTTGGTGATGAAAACACCGTAACGGTTAAAGGAACACTCGGAACGTTGACTCAAAAAGTTAACGGGGCGATTAAAATCGAGCAGAAGGACGGTACACTTGAGCTAGTTCGTGAGAACGAACAAAAGCAAACAAAAGCGTACCATGGTCTGTATCGGTCACTCCTGAACAATATGATTACAGGTGTTTCTAAGGGATGGGAAAAGAAACTTGAACTAGTTGGAGTTGGTTATAGAGCTAGCAACAATGGCCAAGAACTGGAATTGTCTTTGGGATTCTCGCACAATGTGGTTTTCCTTCTTCCTGAAGAAATTAAGATAGAAACGGTTACTGAGAGAGGTAAGAATCCGCTAGTAACATTGAAATCTTATGATAAGCAATTGATAGGACAAGTAGCGGCTAAGATTCGCTCGCTTAGAAAGCCTGAGCCTTACAAAGGAAAAGGTATCCGATTCGTTGGAGAACAAATTAGAAGAAAAGCTGGTAAATCGGCTGCTAAAAAATAAGTAGGAAGAAATGGCTACTAAGAATAAAAGACTGAAGATCAAGAAGAGAATCCGTAGCACGGTTTCTGGATCTGCTGAGAGACCAAGAATGAGTGTATTCCGCAGTAACAAGGAGATTTATGTTCAACTTGTTGATGACTTGGAAGGTAAAACGGTTCTTGCTGCATCGTCTGCTGACAAAGGCTTGGCTGATGATAAAGGAAACAAGACCGAGATTGCTAACAAGGTTGGGAAGCTTATTGCAGAAAGAGCTAAAGAAGCTGGAATCGAAAAAGTTGTTTTTGATCGTAATGGCTATTTGTATCACGGTAGAGTGAAGGCCTTGGCTGAAGGAGCTCGTGAAGAAGGATTGAAGTTCTAATTGCTTTCAATAGAAAAAGATGAAAAGAGTAAAATCAACTGATATTGAACTGAAGGACCGAGTAGTAGGTATTCAGCGTGTAACCAAGGTTACCAAGGGTGGTAGAACATTCAGTTTTTCAGCAATAGTTGTTGTTGGAGATGAGAACGGAGTTGTTGGTCATGGACTTGGAAAGGCTAAAGAAGTAACTGAAGCTATCGCTAAGGGCATTGACGATGCTAAGAAGAACCTTATCCGTGTTCCAATCATTAACGAAACAGTTCCTCACGAGCAAGAAGTAAAGTACTGTGGCGCCCGCGTTTTCATGAAACCAGCATCACGAGGTACTGGTGTAATCGCAGGAGGTGCCATGCGTGCCGTTCTTGAAGCAGCAGGTGTGAAAAACGTTCTCGGAAAATCTAAAGGATCTTCCAACCCACATAACGTGGTAAAGGCAACGTTCCTAGCACTGAGCGAAATGAGAGACGCTATTGCAGTATCAAATCAGCGTGGAGTTAAACTTGATGTTGTATTCAACGGGTAATTCCGAATAAGAAGAGAACAAATGGCTAAGATCACAGTAAAGCAAGTCAAGAGCGCAATCAACCGTCCAGCGAGACAGAAGAAGACACTGCAAGCGCTAGGTTTGAGAAAAATGAACCAAGAAGTTGAACATGAGGCTAACCCGCAGATCATGGGTATGGTAGCCAAAGTTCGCCACATGGTTGAAGTAACAGAAAAGTAATTGATAAGGATTTAGAACGATGGGTCTAAGTAATCTAACACCAGCAGCAGGTTCTACTAAAAGTAGAAAGCGTATCGGACGTGGAGAAGGTAGCGGAAAAGGCGGTACTTCTACACGAGGACACAAAGGTCAGAAGTCGCGTTCTGGTTATAGCAAGAAAATAGGTTTCGAAGGCGGTCAGATGCCGCTTCAGAGACGTGTTCCTAAGTTCGGATTCAAGAATCCTTTCAGAGTGGAATACCATGGAATCAATCTTGATGCTCTTCAGAAGTTAGCTGATGAAAAGAAATTGACTGCTATCACACCTGAGGTTTTGGTTGAGAATGGTCTTGCAAGCAAGAAGGATCTGGTTAAAGTATTGGGAAGAGGTGAGCTGAAAGCAAAGTTAGAAGTAACGGCACACGGATTCTCTAAGACAGCAGTAAGTGCAATCGAGGCAGCTGGAGGAACAGTTGTTACCCTATAAGAGTAAATGAAGAATTTTTTAAATACACTTCAGAACATCTGGAAGATTGAAGACCTGAGAACGAGGATTCTCAACACTTTGGGCTTCATTCTTATTTACAGACTAGGTTCGTTTGTGGTGTTGCCAGGTTTGGACCCGTCTAAATTGGGTGCCCTGCAAGCGCAAACTTCAGACGGAATTCTTGGTCTGTTAAATATGTTCTCTGGAGGAGCATTCTCAAATGCATCCATTTTTGCGTTGGGCATCATGCCTTACATCTCTGCGTCTATCGTGCTACAACTCGCTGGAATGGCAGTTCCTGCTTTGCAGAAGTTACAGAAGGAAGGTGAAAGTGGAAGAAAGAAAATCAATCAGTACACTCGTTACCTGACCATTCTTATTACCGCTGGTCAGGCTCCTGGTTACATTGCTAACCTACAGTCACAACTGCCAACAGATGCATTTTTGACATCTCCTAGTCTTTTCTGGTTTACTGCATGGTTGATACTGATCACCGGTACCGTGTTCGTTATGTGGTTAGGCGAAAGGATTACCGACAAAGGAATTGGGAATGGTATTTCTCTACTTATCATGGTTGGTATTATTGCTAGACTTCCATTCTCCTTCATGGCAGAGTTTTTCTCTAAGCTAGAGCAAAGTGGAGGCGGACTAGTTATATTCTTGATTGAGATGGTACTGCTACTTTTAGTGATTGTATTCTCAATCCTACTGGTTCAAGGTACAAGAAGGATACCTGTACAAGTTGCGAGAGCTGCTATTTCAGGTCGTCAAGCCCTGCCACAAGGAGGAACGCGTCAGTACATTCCGTTAAAAGTTAACGCTGCGGGTGTAATGCCGATCATCTTTGCTCAAGCCATTATGTTTGTGCCAATTACATTGGGTGGTTTTGCTGGTGAGAATGGTTCTTGGTTTGTAACTGCGTTCTCTGACTTTACAGGGTTCACATACAACTTTACCTTCTTCATGCTCATTATAATCTTCACGTATTTCTATACTGCGATTACCATCAATCCTAATCAGATGGCTGAGGACATGAAAAGAAACGGTGGATTTATCCCAGGTGTTAAACCAGGTCGTAAAACTGCAGAGTACATTGATGATATCATGTCAAGAATCACCTTGCCAGGATCTATATTCCTTGGCATTGTAGCAATACTACCATCAATTGCCATGTTGTTCGGGGTGAATGCGCAATTTGCTCAGTTCTACGGTGGAACATCATTGTTGATCATGGTAGGTGTGGTATTGGACACACTACAGCAGATAGAAAGTCATTTGTTGATGCGTCATTATGACGGGTTAATGAAGTCGGGAAGGATTAAAGGACGCTCATCAATGAGTATGTCTGCATAAGAGAGGAATGGCGAAACAAGCATCCATAAGCCAAGATGGGACAGTGGTTGAAGCACTGTCAAATGCGATGTTCCGTGTGGAGTTGGAAAACGGGCATGTTATAACTGCCCACATTTCTGGAAAGATGAGGATGCACTACATCAAAATCTTACCAGGAGATAAAGTAAAAGTAGAAATGAGTCCTTACGATTTAACGAAAGGCCGAATTACATACCGATATAAATAATTGCAAGATGAAAGTCAGGGCATCAGTAAAGAAGAGAAGTGCAGATTGCAAGATCGTCAAGAGAAAAGGACGTGTCTACGTAATTAACAAAAAGAACCCAAGGTTTAAGCAAAGACAAGGTTAATAACCGTCTTACTAATAGTATAGAAAGAATACAATGGCAAGAATTGCAGGAATAGATCTTCCAAAGAACAAGAGAGGCGAAATAGGCCTTACATACATCTACGGTATAGGTAGGGTAACAGCTGGGCATATCCTTGACGGAGCTAAAATTAGCCGCGACAAAAAGGTGCAAGAGTGGTCAGATGATGAGCAAGCGGCTATCCGTGAAGCAATCGGATTGATTAAAACAGAAGGAGAACTTCGTTCAGAGACTCAGATGAACATCAAACGATTGATGGACATAGGTTGCTACAGAGGAATTCGTCATCGTTCTGGATTGCCACTTCGAGGTCAACGTACCAAGAATAACTCTAGAACGCGAAAAGGAAAGAGAAAGACTGTTGCCAACAAGAAGAAGGTAACTAAGTAATAAATAGATACTTCGATAATTCGAGGATATGGCAAAGACATCAAAAACTACCAGAAAAAGAACCGTTAAGGTCGATGCGGTTGGAGAGGCGCACATCAATGCAACTTTCAACAACATCATTATTTCGCTTACAAACACCAAAGGAGAAGTTATTTCTTGGTCGTCTGCAGGTAAGCAAGGCTTTAGAGGTTCTAAGAAGAACACTCCTTACGCTGCTCAAACGGCTGCTGCAGATTGCGCCAAGGTTGCATTCGATGCAGGTCTGAGAAAAGTTAAGGTATTTGTGAAAGGACCCGGAGGCGGTCGCGAATCGGCCATCAGAAATCTACATTCCAATGGAATTGAAGTTACTGAGATCGTTGATGTGACTCCAATGCCACATAACGGATGTCGTCCACCGAAGAAAAGAAGAGTTTAAGCAAAGCATTATTTAAGCGAAATGGCCAGATATACAGGACCAAAGTCAAAAATTGCACGAAAGTTCGGAGAAGCTATCTACGGACCGGATAAGTACTTGGAAAAGAAGAACTATCCTCCAGGTGCACACGGAAATAACAGACGAAGAAAGAAGCTGTCTGATTACGGTGTGCAGTTGATGGAAAAGCAAAAGGCAAAGTACACCTACGGAATGCTTGAGCGTCAGTTCGAGAACCTATTCAAAAAAGCATCCAGCAAGTCTGGTATTACAGGTGAGCTCTTGCTTCAATTCTGTGAGGCCCGTTTGGATAACGTTATTTACCGTTTGGGCGTAGCCAATTCAAGATCAGCGGCTCGTCAACTTGTTTCTCACAGACATGTGGTAGTTAATGGTGAGGTTTGTAACATCCCTTCACGTTCTATTAAACCAGGTGATGTTGTGGGAGTTCGCGAAAAGTCAAAATCTTTGGAAGTGATCAGCGAATCATTAGCTGCGAACTCATGCGATAGTGCATGGCTAAGTTGGAATCGCGATAAGATGGAAGGTGAATTCATGCACTACCCAACTCGTGATGAGATTCCAGAAAATATCAACGAACAGCTTATCGTTGAATTGTATTCTAAGTAATAACTGCTAAAAGGCAACAAATAATCATGGCAATACTTGATTTTCAAAAACCTGATAAAGTAATCATGCTCAATTCAGATGAGCGTGTAGGAGAATTCGAATTCCGCCCACTTGAGCCAGGTTACGGTATCACAATAGGTAACTCACTCAGAAGAATACTTCTTAATTCATTGGAAGGATTCGCTGTAACATCTTTGAGAATCGATGGTGTTGATCACGAATTCTCTACTGTTAATGGTGTTGTTGAAGATGTGACCGAGATAATCTTGAACATGAAGCAGGTTCGCTTTAAAAGACAGATTGACACCCAGGAAAGCGAAAGAGTTTCTGTAAGTGTATCTGGTCAGGATAAGTTCACTGCTGGTGACATTGGTAATTCCTTACAGTTCCAAGTATTGAATCCTGAATTGGTTATCTGCCACATGGAGAAATCTGTGAAGCTGAACATGGAGTTGACAATCGACAAAGGTCATTGGTTTACGTGCCAGCAGAAGAGAACAAGCCGGCAAGTGCTCAGTTGGAACTATTGCAATCGATGCCATCTTCACTCCAATAAAAAATGTGAAATACTCTATCGATAACTTCCGTGTTGAGCAGAAGGCCGATTATAAGAAGCTGATGATGGAAATAACAACTGATAGTTCAATACATCCAAAAGATGCGTTGAAGGAAATGCAAGATTCTGATGCATCATTTCATGTTGTTCTCTGATGAAAGATAGCTCTTGAAACGGAGATCGAGAAACCTACTGAGAATTCGATGAGAATGCATTGCACATGCGTCAACTGTTGAAGACCAAATTGGTCGATATGGATGCTCAGTAAGAGCATTGAATTTAGCAGAAGCAGCAGACGTTGAAACTGCTGGGTGATGTTTAGCATCTTTTTAGCAAGAACGACCTGTTGAAGTTCAGAAACTTTGATCTCTTACCGAGCTTGACAAATACTTGTTCATGCAAAGAACTTGACCTTTGGGATGAACATATCCAAATACAGATTAGACAGAAAAGTAATTGAATGTCAGGGCTTCTGGCCTCTCAACAATTTGAGGAATGAGACATAAGAAAGGTTTTAACCATTTAGGTAGAAAAAGAGAAAGAGGCACAGGAGAGCAATGCTGGCCAACATGGCAAGTTCGCTTATCAGGCATAAACGAATAACCACCACATTAGCCAAAGCAAAAGCTTTGAGGTCTTATGTGGAGCCATTGATGCAACCCAGAATCTAAAGATGATGCTACGCACTCAAGAGTTGTGTTCAGCTATCTTAATGATAAGGAAGCAACAGCTGAGTTGTTCAGAGAAGTATCTCCCTAAAGTGGGAGGCGTCCAGGTGGATACACACACGTATTATCAAGTTAGCAACAAGAGTTGGTGACAGTGCTGACAACAATATGATTGAATTGGTAGATTTTCAACGAACTCTTAGTTAAAAGCTAAGCCTAAGAAGGCAAGGAAAGTAGAAGAGGTGGCAGTAGTTCTGCTGCTGCTCTCCGAACTGCTCCTGCTGCTGAGGTAGTTGAAACCTCCAGCTGTCAAGCTTCTGCAAGTGATGATGACTCCAAAGGAAGAAAGGTGGAGAAGGAAGAAAACATAATAGTTGAAACGTGTTTAAAAGTTTGAAAAGGACGAACCGATTCCAGGTTCGTCCTTTTTAATTTACTTAAACCCAAAAGACAATGAAATACCAAATTAGAGCAGACGCCATTCTCTTGCCAGAAGATGGAACCATTTTTAGAGGACAAGGCAGCTGGTAAGATTGGCACCACCACGGGTGAGATGCGCTAATACTGGTATGACCAGGTTACCAAAGAGATTTTTACCGACCCATCTTACTTCGGCCAGATAATGGCCAACAAGCAAGTGTTCATATAGGTAATTACAGTGTAAGTCCACAGAGATGTGGAATCAGGAAGGAATGAAGATCGAGTGGTTTGGTGTGCAAATACTTCTCTCGAACTATAGTCGTCAAGCGCAATTGGGAATATTCAAAATTATTTCGAAGAAAATCAAGGTTGTCGGAATTTCAGATGTGGATACACGTGCCATCGTACAACACATTCGCGATAAAGGGGCAATGAATGCCATTATCTCATCCGAGGAACTGGATGTGGAAATTCTCAAGAAAAATTGGCTGAGGTACCTTCAATGGAAGGTTTAGAGTTATCGTCTAAAGTGTGCACTAAAGAATCTTACTTCTTTGGAGATGAGAATGCAGATTTTAGAGTTGCTGTGCTCGACATTGGAGTAAAGAAAAACATCCTTCGCTGTCTTTCAGACCGTGGATGTTATTTGAAAGTGTTTCCGATGGATACACCTTTCGATGAAATCAAAAGTTGGAATCCAGATGGATTTATGATATCGAATGGACCAGGCGACCCTGCAGCCATGCCAAAAGTGAGCGAGACGGTCACCCAAATGATAGGTTCGGGTATTCCTGTATTTGGAATTTGTCTCGGACATCAGGTTATGGCTATAAGTCAAGGAATTCCTACGTACAAGATGCACAACGGTCATCGAGGGATCAACCATCCCATTAAGAATATGGTAACTGGGAAATGTGAGGTTACGTCACAGAATCACGGATTTGTGGTAGATAGAGAAGCATGTGAGAAACACGCTGATATGGAGATTACACATGTGCATTTGAACGACAACACGGTGGCTGGTCTGAGACTGAAAGATCGTCCAGTGTTCAGTGTGCAGTACCATCCAGAATCTTCACCAGGACCGAACGATAGCCGCTACCTTTTCGATCAGTTCGTTGAGAACATGAAAATGGTTTCGGCCTGATCTTATTAATTCAGAAATTTCAATCACTAATAAGCTATAGATGACTTACATCGCAAAAGTTGTTGCCAGACAGATATTGGACTCACGAGGAAACCCCACTGTAGAAGTGGATGTGATCACTCAGAATGGTGTGCTAGGTAGAGCAGCCGTTCCTTCTGGAGCTTCCACGGGCGAACATGAAGCTGTTGAACTTCGTGATGGAGACAAGGGAAAGTACCTTGGAAAAGGAGTGCTTAAAGCGGTTGAAAACGTAAACGGTCCAATTGCTGAGGCTATTACCGGTGGATATGTTTTCGACCAGCATATCATTGATAAACGGATGATGGAGTTGGATGGAACTCCGAATAAAAGCAATCTTGGAGCCAATGCTATTTTAGGAGTTTCAATGGCGGTGGCAAAAGCTGCAGCAGAAGAAGCTGGGCAACCGTTGTTCCGATATGTTGGAGGTGTTAACTCGAACCTGCTCCCTATTCCGATGATGAATATTATCAATGGAGGTTCGCATGCCGATAACAGTATCGATTTTCAGGAATTCATGATCATGCCGGCTGGCGCAAGTTGCTTCTCAGAATGCTTGAGAATGGGCACAGAGGTCTTTCATCATCTTAAGAAAGTATTGCACGACAAAGGTTACTCAACCAATGTTGGAGATGAGGGTGGTTTTGCCCCAAACCTTAAATCGAATGACGAAGCTGTTGAAGTTATTCTAAAAGCGATTGAGAATGCAGGTTACCGACCAGGAGAGGATATTTATCTAGCAATGGATGCTGCATCTTCTGAGTTTTACCTGAAGGATGAGGGCGTCTACCATCTGCATAAATCTTCAGGAGATAAACTTTCAAGTTCCGACATGGTTTCGCTGTGGAAAGACTGGTCATCAAAGTATCCGATCGTTTCGATAGAAGACGGCTTGGATGAGAACGATTGGGCAGGATGGAAGCAATTAACAGAAACTATTGGAGACAAGGTGCAATTGGTTGGCGATGACCTTTTTGTGACCAACGTTGACCGTTTGAGCCGGGGAATTGACGAGGGAATTGCTAATTCGATCTTGGTAAAGGTCAATCAGATAGGCTCTCTTACGGAGACCATAGATGCGGTGAAGATGGCTACGGCAAATCGCTATACTTCAGTAATGAGTCATCGATCTGGAGAAACAGAAGACGTTACCATTGCCGATCTTGCAGTTGCGCTTGGAACCGGTCAGATCAAAACGGGTTCTGCTTCACGTTCTGATCGTGTTGCTAAATACAATCAACTTTTGCGTATCGAAGAATTGTTGGGCGAAGAGGCTCAATTTCTTGGAAATACCATGAAGTTCATCAAAAACCGCTAGGAGACTGTAGCGGATATACGGCTATTCCATCTTTGTCGAAAATCGGTTCTCCTAAGAATTGATTCAGGCTTTGTTCTGTTCTAACAAACTCCGTGTTAGAGTAGAGGAATTTAGCACCATGCTCAATGTGGTCTTGAAGTTGTGCAGCTGTTAGCCAGTTCTGTTCAAACGTCCAACCTTTCTTACCTAAATGATAAAGGTAGATCTGGGTAGAAGGATCATTTCCAACAACAACCAATGCTTCGTTCGGAACCAGATTCCTCAGCTCATCCTTATGCAACAGAAGTGATTTCTCGTTGCCCATGGGCCTCCATCGACCGTCAGCCCTTAGATAAGCCGTAAAGGGAAGAATAACAAGTCCAAAAATGCCAACGTACTTGAACCATGGTTGGTGGTGGTTCAGTACGCGCTTCACTCCAGCGGTAATCAGCAGAAATATCAACGGTAGAAACGGGAAGAGGTAGTAATCGTGAGCAAGACCTATCATATTCACTTCGTACAAGTAGAATAATAGGGTAAATGCCAGAACGCACAGTTCCATCATGTATGGTGCAACCTTGTCTTTAGATTGAAGAAAAACCGTGATGCCAACCAAGAAGAATAGAACTGAACCATAATTGATCAGTAGTTCTGGAAGGATTGAATGAAGCACACCCCAGATATTATATACGGCTGATCGGTAATCGAATGCAGTTTCCGCACCAATACCTCCAATTAATGCCGTGTTCTTCCATTGCGGAATTACCCAAGCATACCAAGTCAACGTTGGTAGCATAGTGATCAGAATCAGTCCAGCGTGTTTAAAGCCGATCTTCCATTCTTTTTGAATTATTTTCTGAAAGAAAATTGGCAAGTACCCAGCTCCGAAAACCACGAACGGGAGTTTTACAGCTGTTGCTAGAGCTAAGAATAGAGCAAACGCAATAAGCGAATTTGTTGAACCTTGTTGTTGATGTCCTTTCAGGAAAGCAAGACTCCAAACTCCAAAGCAAAGAGCTAAATTATCGGGAAGTGGATTTACGGAGTAGTAGAATAAAACTGGCGACCAGGCAAAGCACCAAGTCCCAATTGATGCGGTTAACTCACTTTGCCGATACATTCTGAGTAACCGGTAAAATCCAAGTATCGAAAGAATGGAAATAAGGAATGTTAAGATTCGAGCAATTGTAAGATCGGCCCCGAACCATTTGTAAAACCAGGCAAAAATCCACTGCATGAGCGGGAACTCCATTCTGAAAATCCCGTCTCCATCACCCCTGGAATTAAGGCGCGGGTTCAAGATATCCATGCTTTCGAATGCGAAATTTTCCACAACCGACATGGTCTGCGTCTGCCTCCAAGCATGGATGCCCATGATATCAAGCTGCCAGATATTCCAATGGAGAGCCACACCAATTAAAATGATGGAAGCGAAAACGTAGTTCGATTTTATTTGAAATGGCATCGAGCGAATTTAAACAACTCGCCAAGCTTGTGGTTATTTTAGCGCAGATGGGATATAGCTCGTTAGAACAGTGTGTCAGGGACCTTGAAAAACACGGTCATTTGATTCGAATTACCGAAGAGGTAGATCCGAATTTGGAGATGGCTGCTATTCACTTTCGAGTATTTGAGAACGATGGTCCGGCACTTCTTTTTGAAAATGTTAAGGGCTCAAAGTTTCGAGCTGTTTCCAATCTATTCGGTTCCGTAGAGCGTAGTCGGTTCATCTTTCGCGACTCGTTGGAAAGGGTTAAGAGATTGGTTCAACTGAAAGGTGATCCATCGTTGCTAACGAAAAACCCTAGTTGGTTTGTTTCAGCATTGCGAGGAGGAGTTCATGCGCTTCCATTGAAATGGAAAACCGATTTTGAGGAAGTTTCGGTATCGGCACTTCCGCAGATAAAATGCTGGCCCAATGATGGTGGCCCATTTGTTACGCTTCCGCAGGTTTATTCTGAAGATATTGATAAGCCAGGCGTCTTGAATTCCAACGTAGGGATGTATCGTGTGCAGTTGGGAGGAAACGAGTATCTCCAAGACAAAGAAATTGGTTTGCATTATCAATTGCATCGAGGAATCGGTGTGCATCAGACAAAAAGCAATAAAGCTGGTCAGCCCTTGAAAGTTGCCGTATTTGTTGGCGGCCCTCCTTCGCATTCCTTTGCGGCTGTTATGCCGTTACCCGAAGGATTACCTGAAGTGGCTTTTGCCGGAGCTTTAGGTGGTAGGAATTTCCGGTATTTCAAAGAAGATGGATTCACAGTTTCGTCAGATGCTGACTTTGTGATTCTCGGAGAGGTTCATCCGATGGAGAACAAGCCAGAAGGTCCTTTCGGGGATCATTTAGGCTATTACAGTCTTAAACACGATTTTCCGGTGATGCGTGTTAAGAAAGTTCTCGCTAAAAAGAATGGTATTTGGGCGTTTACCGTTGTTGGTCGTCCTCCACAAGAAGACACTAGTTTCGGAGCGCTGATTCATGAAATTACTGGGTCAATCATACCACAGACCATTCCTGGATTGCACGAAGTAAATGCAGTAGATGCAGCGGGTGTTCATCCACTTTTGTTGGCAGTAGGTAGCGAACGTTACACGCCTTATTTGGAAGTTGAGCGACCACAGGAATTGCTTACTACCGCAAACGCTATCCTTGGCTTCAATCAAATGTCATTGGCTAAATTTCTATTCATCATTGCCAAACAGGATGATGGAACGCCAAGAGCCAAGGATGAAGAGGCATTTTTCAAGTATTTGCTCGAGCGTATTGACCTTACCCGAGACCTGCATTTTCAAACGAAAACAACCATTGATACACTTGACTACAGTGGCTCTGACCTCAACAGCGGGTCTAAACTTATTGCCGCGGCCGTTGGAGGAAAGAAAAGGGATCTTGCCACAGAAATACCTGATATCACTTTACCTGAAGGTTTCCGAAACCCTCGGGTGGCATTCAGTGGTGTTCTGATTATTGAAGCGGCTGCTTATACTGATGGAAAGGATATTCAAAAATTGACTTCAGTTCTGGATGGTCAAAAGAATAGTCTAAAAGGGTTTCCCATGATTGCTGTTGTGGACGATAGCGAGTTTGTAGCTCGCACACTGAATAATTTTCTGTGGGTCACCTTCACTCGAAGCAATCCTTCGCACGATATTCATGGAGTAGGAGAGTTTATTGAAAACAAACATTGGGGCTGCAACGGCCCAGTAGTGTTCGATGCTCGAATCAAGTCTCACCATGCGCCTCCACTTATCAAAAGTCCTGAAGTTGAAGCCCGGATAAGTAGGCTAGGAGTTAAGGGCGCTTCTTTACACGGAATCATATAGTTACGAATTGCAAACAAGACGCTACGTGAAATACGTAGTAATATACTTGCGATTTGGAAAATATGCAGATTCTTTACTGAATTTGGTAACCACTTGTAACCTTGCAACTTGTTAGGCGTTGGTACCGTAACTTATTGATCAACAAACCATGAGAACGGAACAAAAACAGTGGACTGCCGAAGGCGGTTGGCAAGAAATCAAAGAAGCAGGCATCGGAAATTCTGCGGATTTGGTATTCGTATTCGGATCACGCACGCTGCTAGAAGATGCATCAAAATACGATGAGATAAAGTCGTTCTATCCATCAGCGCACATTATCATGGGCAGCACTTCTGGCGAGATCATGGAGGATCTTGTTTATGATGACTCCTTGGCTGTTACAGCAGTGGAATTTGAAAAGACGAAACTTGAGGTTGCATCCATGAATATCAATGATGCAAAAGATAGTTTCGATGCAGGTGTTCAAATTGCCAAGAAGTTAGGAGGCGCAGGCCTTGCTCATGTTTTTCTTCTTTCAGATGGACTTCATGTAAACGGTAGCGAAATTGTTAAAGGTATTAACGCCACGTTAGAAGACCACGTGCCATGCACAGGTGGCTTGGCCGGAGATGCGGCCAACTTCGAGAAAACACTTGTGGGCTTAAACGCAGCACCAAGCGAAAATCAGATTGTAGCGGTTGGATTCTACGGTAGCAGTTTAGAAATAGGTTATGGTTCCGTTGGGGGCTGGGATAATTTCGGTGCCGAGAGATTAGTAACGCGTTCTGAAGGAAACGTGCTGTACGAGTTGGATGGACAGTCGGCATTGGACCTGTATAAAATGTATTTAGGAGACAAGGCTTCCGAATTGCCAGGATCAGCACTTCTCTTCCCTCTTGGTCTCAAATTCGATGAGGATTCGGATACCATTGTTCGTACAGTTTTGGCTGTAGATGAAGAAAAGAACAGTATGACCTTTGCTGGAGATATTCCAGAAGGCTGCTACGTGAGATTGATGAAGGCTAACTTCGACAAATTGATTGAAGGAGCTAATCTAGCAGCTGAACACACCTCGCATAAAGGTGGAAATTCCAGCGATAAATTGGCCATTTTGATAAGTTGTGTAGGTAGGAAATTGATTCTTGGTCAGCGAATTGACGAGGAAGTTGAGGCTGTGCAGGAAGTGCTTGGAACGGGAGCTACATTAACAGGATTCTATTCTTATGGCGAGATTTCGCCCGTGGTGGAGTCCGCACGTTGTGAGCTGCACAATCAAACCATGACCATAACCACGTTCGCGGAGGCATAAAGTGTATA
This sequence comes from Flavobacteriales bacterium, assembly GCA_018402015.1. GTDB lineage: Bacteria > Bacteroidota > Bacteroidia > UBA10329 > UBA10329 > UBA10329. The sequence continues at coordinate 22,813 of JAGYJL010000026.1, forward strand.
GCAAGCTTCTTAATAGGCAGATACGAAAGTACCTGAGAGGTGCCCCCATCCCTAAAGAGATGGAGGGCCTTTTAGGTATTATCAGTGATGCGTATGAGCATTATGAAGAGAATTTGGAATTGATGCAGCGTGCTATTGAATTGAGTTCAATAGAGTTGAATCAAGCCAAGAACAAGGTTACGTCTGCGCTTTCTCAGTTGAACGAAAAGAATGAAGATCTTCTGAGCAGTATTCATTATGCAAGACTGATCCAAGAAGCCATTCTTCCATCAGAGGAGAGGTTCCGAAGTTGTATTCCAGAATCGTTTGTTTTTCACCAGCCTAGAGATATTGTAAGTGGAGATTTCTATTGGCTTCAGGAGTATAACGACAAGATCCTGGTAGCGGCAGTTGACTGCACTGGCCATGGTGTGCCAGGAGCATTCATGTCTATTATTGGTAATAATGCGCTGAATGCTGCCGTGCGGGAAGAAGGTCTCACAACGCCATCGCTTATACTTGACAGCCTGAATAGAGGAGTTAGTTCCACGCTTCGAAGTCAGTCTAGCGCAGACAGCGGTGCCGGAATAAAGGATGGAATGGATATAGCGATCATCAGTATCGATTATAAGAACAAGCAGATACAATACTCAGGCGCGTACAATCCCCTGTACATAATACGGGACGGACACTTGTTGGAAACAAAAGGAGACAAGTTCCCAATTGGATTGGCGCAAGATGACGACCTTAGGTTGTTCACCAATCATACATTCGACCTACAAGAAGGCGATATGGTTTACATTTTCTCTGATGGATATCCAGATCAATTCGGTGGGCCGTTAGGTAAGAAATTCAAATACGATAACTTCAGGTCGCTACTTTTCAAGATTCACGAGTTAAGCCCTCGAAAGCAGCTTAAGATGGTTCAGCAGGCTTTTGTGGATTGGAAACGGGATCTACCGCAGCTTGATGATGTTCTTTTGATCGGAATGCGCCTTTAGAGCAGCCGCACCTCCATTTCTGTTATCGTCAGTCGTTCTCCTTTTGGAGACCATGGAAAGATTTTTAGTGTTCCAGCTTCTCCTTCAACGCTCTTCAGTTCGTAGTGAAAAACGCCCCAACTTGGCGAATTGGCGTTGAATTGTATGCCGAAGGGATCCGATTCCCAGCTGTACTTTTCATCCGTGTTCTCTTGCTCGTAAACCAGCTGTATTTCGCTTGAATCTGCAATAGAAGAACAGTTTAGGAACACAGTAAGTTCAGAGAAGCCCGCATCACGCAGCGAGTCAACATCAACGGAAAAAGTAGGGCCGTAAGGGCTTTCAATATCCATTAGGTATTTGTTGTCTCCAGCAGTATCAATTCGGATCTTTGCTGGGTCGAAGTTCCAAGTGCTGTTCTTTTCGAATCGAAATGGAATTATCGTCCAGTTCGGGTTTCCTCTTCGGAACATCATAACCTCCGAATTGAAGTACGATTTCCGCTTTACTTCAACAGGAAACCTCTCTTTTATTACAGCTTCTATTTCTGGAACTTGATTTACCGTAGACCACGCGTAGATCAGAAATTCATTTGTTGAAGTATCGACCATCGTTTTCAACTCAGCTAGACCATTTTCGTCTGTAGTACGATATAGATCGAGTTTAGTAGATCCTTGTTTTTCGATATAATAATCGATGTAGAACGGAAAGTTGAAATCGCCAATGAGCAAAGCATCATTCTTTACTTCATCATTCCATTCAACGATAAATTCTGCCAATTCTTTGAAAACGCCAAAATGATTCGTCTGATAGAACTGTTTTCCAACAACGGTACTCACAAGCGTAATACCCAATAGAACGTTGACAGCTGCTTTGGAGAGTTTTGTTTTTCCATCGTCCCAGTAAGAAAACACGAACACAAGCAGGAATGGAAATGAGAACAGAAGTGTGCTGTTCTGCAACACAGGATTCACGTTTCTCGAATAGAAGAATCCGACTAAAAAAGGAGTGAGAAAAGTAATAGCGGCAGCACGTGATTCACGAACGATATCTTCAGTTTTGAATACGAAAAATCCCGTTGAACCAATAAGTACTGTACCTAAAGAGAACGGCAAACGATTCGTTGAAACGTAATATATATATGCTTCACAGCAATCGTTTCTGGAGGCCCAGGCACTGACCAACGCCTCCTAAGCTCAGTTGATGAAGGGAAAATCGGAAGTAAGGAAGATAAAGGACAAAGCCCCAACCAGTGCAAGTAGATAGAACCTCAGGCTTTTCCCTTTAACACGAAGATTCCAGTCACAACGAGAATGGCAGCAACCAATGCAGCGAAATAGTGCGAATAGGCACAATGCCAAACTGATTGCCAGCCAAATGAAATGCTAGGTTTCTCACGTTGTCTTTACAATCCATTCAAAATGTTGCCGCCATTAACGTGAACAACATTCCCAATGCATATGGTCGTGCAATTCGGCTGTAAAGAATCGGAAACTCAGTGGCAAACGCAACGGCGAAGCAATCCAGCCGAAGTGCTGATCAAATTCTTTTCCCAACCGGAACATGAAATAGGTGAAACAATTCCGGCCACAACGAACGATAATCTCGCCACAAAAGCGCATTCCCAGAAACATTGGGTCGCCTTGCCAAAGAACAACTTGAGCAGCAGCTGGATGGCGTCAATCGAACTCCGTTCATGATCGAATCGGAGAATGAATCAGAATTCAAACGAGCTAAGGCACTTAACTCGTCATTAGAGAAGTGAGAAGTCCCAGAAATTGTAAACACGGAGAATTGCCCCGATAAAAGGATAAGCGCAAGTATGACCTTTTCGGTCTTACCCAACATGCGCAGCTTGTCTCAATCTTTCAAACAGGATGTTGGTGGCGACAGATACGTTCAACGAACCTGTATTTCCGGCCATTGGAATGTTCACATGTTCTTTTTGCACTTCAAAGGCCTCGCCAATACCATCTTCTTCCGAACCCCTTAATGATTGCCATGGGCCCAGAAGAGATCACTTTGTAGATATCGTCTTCCACCTTTTTACAGACATGCTACAACACGTCAGCTCGGCTTCTTGCAGGTTTCACTTCAAGAGAGAATACTGACCTGTTCTGCAAATTGGAATGTTGAAAATGGCATAGCAGAACTTTACAACATACAGGTGTCATTGCGCTTCCTTTAATTGGTATAAGTATGGCGTGAACTCCAGCACACTCGGCCGATGGAGCAGATCGCCCGAGCTTTCCTACATCAGAAACGATCGAGTACAAGGACCAACGGGATTCGCCACTTTCAATTACTCGATCTCCACCCTTTCTTCAAAATCCTGATATTCGATAGGAGAGAGGAGTGCAATTACACCTTGATGGTTCTTGCTGGCCAAGCCGAGCTTCTCTTGTGGCACTTCTGAAACGGAATACGTTTGCCTTTCAGCGTTCGTTTTTATATCGGTAATGGCGGGTTGGTGGTCCCCTTTTCCAAGAAAACCTTTTCTATCACAACACCAGCTTCCAATCGCCTCCATAACGGGATGAATGCCAAAGACAATGTTCTGTTCCAGTTTCGTTTTCTCACATAGCTAGTTTTAATTGATGGCGAAGATACTTTGCTCAAATCGCGGTAGCAAGTATTGAAGCTTGGAACGCTGTTAACCAGTTCATCAAGGTGTTCGAAGGCCGCGTTGGACTGAAGGTTCCTTAATTGATGTCCTGAAATCTTCCGCCTGGAATTGATGTAATAATCGATCGAGCCTGTTGCATTTCTTCTATAACGTGCTCACGAAAATTAAGTCAATAATCCACCGTCTTCAATTTCATCAAACCATTCGGCATAATATTCCTCGTCGAATAATGGAAATTGAGCACGTTTTTCACCGATAAGAATGAATTTATTGATTCCCTCATAGGTCATGGCTCAATGATATCACGCTTCAGGATGCGCTGATATCGTTATACAGTAGGTCGTTCCATTTCGCCAATGAATTCGATAATGGTGAAACCCTGTTTCGTAATCGGCATAAAAGCACTTTTAGGAAAAGCGTGGGAGAGTCAATGCTGTCCCACACTGTGGATGAAGTGCAAAATCGTAAATGTGATCCGTGAATTCGAACTCGCTATGCTCACGTCCATAGAATGGAGAAAGCATGTCTTCCTCTACAATGTAGTAATCGCGCCAGCGGTAATATGGTTCGATGGAATGCATTTCAATGAGCGAATATGCAAATGATGGAATAAGCGAATTGTACACCGGTTTCATTGCACTAATTACTTTCATTACGATATATATCCACGCTGCACACTTCCGTGCTTGCTCACAATTGCTCCTGATGCTGCGTTCTGCGCCATTTTCCTCCATGATCGTCCAGACACACGGTCAGCAATTTTATTGTTGCTCGGTTGCATATCCACCATTTGTTGCCTTTCACCTTTCCAAGTTTGACCATGGTTGTTGTGGTGATCGTAATGAGAACCAATTTCTGAGCTGTGCCCGATTTCATTCATTATTGCTTCCCGTAACGAATTCAGGTCCCTACCACGACTGCAACCGGAAAATCAGAAACTGCTGCCATTGGCGGAATTCCGGGTTACAGGCAATTGAACCTGTTGAGATGCCATTTTCCTGACAAGCTTTCAAAGCCCCGATGCGTAGGGTGCTGTTCCGAGCACTAATACCGACAACTATGTCTTTCGATGAAATATTATGCTCTTGAAGGTCTTTCAACCCCACTGTGTTTCGCTGTCTTCAGCAAATTCAACTGCTTTTCTGATGGCAGAATCGCACAGCAATAATGCCTATTACCATTCCGTGTGGAACGCCATAGGTTGTGGACATTCAGATGCATCCAACAATTCCAGCCTTCCGCTTGTTCCAGCTCCGATATAGAATAATCGACCGCCATTCTCATTTTGGAGATGACACAGATGATCGGCGGAATTCAATCTCAGGAAGTGCTTTTTCCAGCCTTAATCGGAACCGTTTTTGTCTTCGCGATTAATATTGGTCAGCAATTCGCTGACCGACATTTTCAAATTTATCGTAAGTTGGAAGCGGATTCGGTTTACGCGCTTTCCGTACGAAAATGTTCGGAAACTTGGCCGGATGAAACTTACTCATTATGGCATATGCGGCTTCAACCATGTCTTCAACGCTTGGCTTGCTAAGAGTAATCACCATCCGTTCGTAGGCCGTTCGATGCGCTTGAGCTGTCAAGGTTTTTGGTTCGCTGTCAAAGAGTAGAAATAGCCTTTCTGTTCCTCCACTATCTTTTGCAGGATGTAAGCTTAGAAGCTCCGCCTGGCACGTCTTCATCAATCACCAACAGGCGATTGGTCTTTCAACGACTCAACAATTTGCGTGATTGGTGTCGAATGGAAGCAAGGTCTGCACATCAATTAGTTCGGCAGAAATTCCCGCTTCCGCCAATTCTTACAAACCTTCAAAGCGGGAGTTCACACAAGATCAAGCGTGACAATAGTGAGGTCTTTCGCTTCTTTCAGTACTTCTGGAATTCTAATGGCGTTTGAATTCGCCCAAATTCGATGGAAGTTTTCCTTGGTTCTGTACCCGTTCAAGGGGTTCAATGAGCAAATCCTGGATGCATCTGAAGCAAGAAGCGTGTTGTAGAAACCAGCTGCTTGTGTCATGTTTCTAGGAACGCAAACATGAATGCCGCGCAATGCGTTGATGATCATGCCCGCAGGCGAACCTGCGTACCGAATTCCTTCCAAGCGGTGACCGCGTGTTGGATGATCAGTGGACATTTCTGGCCGCCTTTCGTTCATATTGTAGCGAAGCAAGATCATCGCTAAGCGGTTGTAGACCGTAAAGCAAATAGTCAAGTACTGAATTTCTGGTGGGCGAGGCCACGAAGTGCCATCCCGATTCTTGTCCCATGATGCTCGCCTCGCGAATTCCCACATCAAAAATGCGATGATCGCCATGCTTTTTCTGCAAGCCTTCAAATCCTTGATTTACTCCACCAATTCCTCCAAGATTCATCACACCAAAAGCAACCACATCGTCTCGATGAAAGATGCTTGCTATCAAGTTGTTGAGCAGCACTTCGCGGCCGTCAATCAGCTTTGCATCGCTATCATATTCTGGAGCAACGGCTGCAATTTTCGGTGCGCTGTTCGGGGGTCTGACTTTCCAAAAACGAGTTGTAACGCTCAGCGTTGATCGACTGCTGGTTTTCAGCCATTCAGCCAATTTTGCCGTGTTCGCATCTTCTCTTCTTCCTAATTTCAACAGAGCTCTTCGGGCTGTGCCGATCACTTCTTTTCTACTCGGAGCAAAACCCGTATTCAAACCTTTCGCAAGGTCTTCCAGACCAGCCGTTTGCAGCATTGGAATGAGCGCATCTCGTTCGGCTTCAATCTCAGAAATGAAGTTTTTCCAAGCAGCATTCTTTTGCTCTTGAACTGATTTTTTGGCTTCCGTCTCAATTGCATCGCAATCTTCGGCTGTGGCAATTCCTTTGCTAATTATGAATTCGCGCAGCTTCTTAACGCAGTCAAATTCATCTTCCCAAGTCAAACGCTCTTTGCTCTTGTAGCGTTCGTGCGAACCCGAAGTGGAATGACCCTGTGGTTGCGTTACTTCCTCTACGTGGATCAATACTGGAACGTGCTCTGCTCTGCAGAATGCTATTGCTTCTTCGTAGGTCTTTACCAAATGAGGGTAATCCCAACCTTTGGTCTTGAAAATGCGGATTCCGGTTTTATCGGTGCTTCCTTTCTCAAATCCACTCAGGGCTTCGGAAATACTCGCTTTTACAGTTTGAAATTCCTTAGGAACGGAAATCCCGTAACCATCATCCCAAATGGAAATAGCCAATGGAACTTGCGTGACCGCAGCGGCATTCATGGTTTCCCAAAAGTGGCCTTCCGATGTGCTGGCATCGCCAATTGTTCCGAAAGCAACCTCATTTCCCTTGTTGGAGAATTGCGTAAAGCCATGCAACGCCTTGTTCTCTCTGTAGAGTTTAGAGGCGTGCGCCAAGCCAAGCAAACGAGGCATTTGACCTGCAGTAGGAGAGAGGTCGGATGCACTGTTTTTCTGTTCCATCAGGTTTCTCCAAGAACCATATTCGTTGATGGAACGCGTAGAAAAATGGCCGTTCATGCTTCTGCCAGCAGATGAAGGATCTGCTTCCAAGCTTGGATGTGCGTAAAGCTGCGCGAAGAATTCCTGAACAGTTAAGAGACCGCAGGCCATCATGAATGTTTGATCGCGATAGTAACCAGAACGGAAATCGCCATTCTGGAAGACTTTAGCCATGGCAATCTGCGCAAGTTCTTTGCCATCTCCGAAGATTCCGAACTTGGCTTTGCCCGTAAGTACTTCCTTTCTTCCTATCAAACTCGCCTGACGACTTTCGTTCGCCAAACGGAAATCCTTTAGAACTTCCTGCTTGAACTCTTCTTTGCTCAGGGCTTTATCTGTGCCAGTTTTCACGTCTTCTTCTGTCATGTTCCGCAGCCTTTTTTGGGCTTGCGAATATACGAAAAAGGCCGCCTCACCTTTGGTGGGCGGCCTTCTCCAGAGCAAAGAATGAAACAGTTATCCAGGATACGATATCTGAACAGTGCGGTGCAAGGATGGCGTAACCATGTAGCTTGCATTGATCACGCGTCTCAGTAGTATTTCGTGCGGAGAAGATGATGACGCTTCCTCTGTATTCTCCACATCTTCGCGCTCCTTTTCAAGCTGTTTTTGAATTCTTTCCAACTCTCGCTTACGTTCTTCCATTTCCTGTTCCAACTTTCGTTGTTCCATTTCCAATGCCCGCTGCTTTTCTTCCAGTTCTTGCTCATCAGGATCCTTACTAGTAGTTGATGTTGGCTTAATGAGTCCATTACAATCAACGCATGCAAGACCATCTGGAGTCATGATCCATCTTCGGCCAACCATATCTCGGTCATAAGTGTTCGTAACGTTATCGATGTCGTAAATGATTCTGCTTAGATCATCAGAAAGGAAAACCGTGTAGCCTACTGGCAGCAGAAGTTCCAACTCAACCTCTTGCGTTCTCCACAGTTCGTCTTCTGGTATTTCAAAGAAGCCATTGAATAGCAGCGAAGTATCGTTGGCAGCAAAACCATAGTTTATCTTGCTTGCACGCTCAACAGCTTCTGGCTTTTTCTTAGCTCGTGCCAAACGTTTGATCACCAATTTCGGGCCTCCTGTTTTGGCCATGTTAATGTCCAATTGAGGTTTTCCATACAACTTGGTGGAGTTGCCAGCTGTTACAAGGTTCAGGTTGAAGATCTCTGCTTCGGTAGTGGGCTCATCTTCTCCAAGATCATGGTTCAGGTCCAAGTGAATGGTTCTGGTTGGATCGGCATTCAGTGTCAACTCAACCGTTTCTGTATCGCTGCCTTCGCTTGAGAAATCACTGATGACCACCATGGAAACTACAAAAGACATTACAACACCAAGTATCCATAGAAGAACAAGCGAAACGCCTATGCCTTTAACTCTAGTTCTGAACCCGAACAATAAACGGGTTCCTAAATAGGCCAAAGCCAAAAGTGGAACTCCCCAGACCAACATGCCGGTTATGTAGATCCACCACATCATTCCCGTTCCTCCAACCAAATTGTGGAGAATATCCTGTACCTCGAATGAACTGACAACACCTTCGTTCCCAAGACTGATCATCGTTGGAAGACCGAATGGAATAGACAGCATAGAAAGGAATCCGATACCTCCAGCAACTAGAAACGCAAAGCCGAAGATCTTAGCGATGAATTTTAGAAAACCAGTAAGTAAGCTGATGACCAAGGTGAAAAGGCGATGGAAAAGGTTTCCAACCTTTCGTCCAGGTCCGGAATTTCCGTGCAGTTCGTTCCACTTGTTTTTAACCGTCTCCAACTCCTCATTCACACGCTTTTCAATGTTGGAAACGGTTACAGACTCCCCCCGCATTTGCAGTTTATCTGTTGTGGTTGTAGCCTCAGGAATGATCAGGTACAGAATGATGTAAACGATCAGGGCAGTGCCGAACGATAGGAACAGGGCAAGAACAAGGGCCAAACGCAGCCAGATCGGGTCGCTAAGACCTAAGTAATGCGATATACCTGAACAGATGCCAGCGGCAACTCGGTTATCCGGATCGCGGAAAAGCCTCCTTGGACCAGCGCCTGCTTCAGCATTTGAACTTCGCTGCTCTGACCAATCTGCTGTATCAGGGTCATCTTCCAGGAAAGCCTCTGGTTGCCCCATAATGGAGATCACATGGTTCACATCTTGCATGGTAATGACCTGCTTCTGATCGGCCATACGTTCTTGAAGCATCTCGGCCAAACGCGCTTCTATATCTGCAATGATCTCATCGCGTCCTTGCGAATCTTTAAAGTAGCTTCTGATGGTATTCAGGTACGCATCAAGCTTTTCGTATGCGTTTTCATCAATATGGAAAACGTAGCCCGCAATATTGCTAGTTATCGTCTTATTCATTGGTTCTTGGTTTTAGAGGTGGTATGGTTTACTGATGCCACCAGTTCTTCCCAGGTTGCATCCATTTCTTGAAGGAATTTCTGACCCATTTCAGTCAGTCCGTAATACTTGCGCGGAGGTCCGCTAGTGCTTTCTTCCCATCGGTAGTTTAGCAGCCCATCGTTTTTGAGCCGCGTTAGAAGAGGGTAGAGCGTGCCTTCCACCACTATCAGTTTTGCATCCTTGAGTGTTTGCAAAATGTCTGAGGCGTATACCTCATCCTTACTGATAATGGAGAGAATGCAGTACTCGAGAACTCCCTTTCTCATCTGCGATTTTACTCTCTCAATATTCATTTCGTCTTTCTTTGGGTGCTGTTATCAATGCTTTTCAAAGCGGAATTCGTAAAAGAAAACTTCGTTTGCCGCTTCCTTGTCCACCTTGATCAAAGCCAACTGTTTGATTAAAAAGCTATTCAATTCTGGGTGCGAATAATTTGCATCCAGGATCTGAATCTTTCCATTTTCGTCAACTTTCAATTGTACTCTTACCAAGCCCTTTTCGTTAGTTTCCAATGGCAGGCTGAATTGAGGGTTGCTCACCGACCTTTCAATGGCCTGTTTCACTTCCGAAGTAACTGTTGCGCTTTCATTGTGTAAAAACATGGAAGCCGTTAGTAGTGTAGTGATGATGAATGTGTTCATGTTATCTGTTTTTTAATTTAAGATACCTTGTATTACAAAGTACTGGGACAAATGTATGTGATAAATATGGTACTATGCAAAACCAAGTACCATAATTATTTGTAAGTTGCTGATTATCAGTAATAAAAAATTTTCATCGCCTTTTGATGGATACAGATTTTAGCGAAATAATATACATTTAGCATCATGTATTACGACAAGAAAGAGATCATCAAACAGCTAGAAAAGCAGTCGAAAGCACTGCGCAGCTGGTATATTGATAAGCCGGTAGAGAAGATGGAGTTTGCTCCAGAAGGAGCATGGACCGCTGGCCAGCATCTGCTACATCTCATTAAAAGCACCAAACCTTTAGGGAAGGGTATGGGTTATCCGCGTTTGCTGTTGTTGTGGAAGTTTGGGCGTGTAAAAAGACCAAGCAGGAGTTATGAAGAGGTTGTGCGAGCTTACCAAGAAGCGCTGAAACAGGGTGGAAAAGCGCCTGAGCCCTTTGTTCCTCGCGAAGTGAAAAAAGCAGAACGTGAAGTTTTGGTCGAACGATACAAAGAAGAAATGAGCATTCTCATTAATCAGGTACATCAATGGTCGGAATCTAACTTGGATAAGACCGCAGTTCCGCATCCACTGTTAGGCAAACTTACTCTTAGAGAGATGCTCTACTTCACCATTTACCACATGGAGCATCATCTTAAGGTATTGGATGAACGTTACTCGTAGGTGTTGCTCGTCTATTTGCCGTAACTACCTCATTATCGGTCTAATAGTACGGTTGTTGAGCGAGAATATGTTGTCTTTACCTAGTGGCTGAGGTAATTTAAATCCTCTTTTTTAAGGGGATATCGTGCAACTCAGCAAGCGCAAAATATTGGAGACCTTGAATGATGAGGTAACCTTGTTCTCCGACCGATTGGTAGGAACAAGTGCAGGTACAATTATTGGCGGAATACACCTTATCTATTTACAAGAGAACATTTCAGGTCTGTCTAAACTAATGGGGTATCCGAAGGTGCTATTGAAATTACTTCACGGTTGTTACAACCATGGAAGTAAAAGCTTTGAAGATGTAGATCGTGAGTATGGTAAGTTGCTTGAAACCGTAGCAGTTGACGAAAAAAGAACCGACATTGGGCTGGTGGAAAAAGAGCAAACAGAGAAGTTCTTACAAGATCTGGAGCGTTCGAAAGCGCGATTGATCGAGAATACAGAGAAGTGGGGAAGAGGTATGCTGGATCATTACCGACTACCGCATCCGCTGTTGGGAAAAATAACAGCCAGAGAAACACTTTATGTCACTATTTTGGAGGTCCAATATCGGAGAAGACTACTGATGTAGATTTGCTTGAGCTGCAGTTTGAAACCCACCGTTTATTTCGTAATCACCATTCTGTTCCTGTTGTCGTTTACAGGCTGTGCGCTTATGCGCGGAGTATTTCTCGGCTTTCCAGATCATAAGGATATTCATCGTTTTCCTTCTTCAGAAATTACTGCTGGCGATGCATGTTTTGAGTTCAAAACTGATGTGAATGCCGTAGTTCAAAGCTTGAAAGTCACAGATTGGAGCAGTGGCAGTCCGTATTTCGTAACGTTGGATCAATTGAACACAACGCGGCCGGTCCGCAGCATGCTTATTATTCGGAACGATACGCTGCTATATGATTTCTACGGTCAGAAAACTTCGGCAACGGACGTGAATCCGTCTTATTCTGTAGCTAAATCCTTTACATCAGCAATGATTGGTATTGCCATCCAAGAAGGCAAGATCAAGAGTGTACACGATAAGGTTATCGATTACATTCCAGAGATGAAGGACATTCCAATGTCGGATAAATTGGAAGTGGAACACTTGCTGAATATGACCTCTGGTTTCAAGTTGAAGGTGATAACCGATGCGGAATTGTATTACGGAAATGATGTGACCAAAGCTCTCAAGCATATTGAGTTTGCTCGCGAACCCGGAACCTATCAAGAATACATCAATCTAGATGTTCAGTTACTGGGATTGATCCTGCACCGCGCCACAGGAATGAAACCTTCGGAATACCTGAGTGAGAAAATTTGGAAACCGATTGATATGTGCTCCGATGCCATTTGGACCACAGACAACAAAGGCGAGGACAAGACCTTTTGCTGCATGGGCGCCACAGCGCTTGACTACGCCAAATTCGGAAGGCTTTATCTCAACAATGGAAATTGGAATGGAAGGCAGATCGTTCCG
>JAGYJL010000027.1 GCA_018402015.1 Flavobacteriales bacterium
TTCTAAACTCAGACTTCCCTTGGTAGGTAGCTGCTGCTTACTGAACAATTCTCTGCCTCTTAGGTCGAGCACACGCACGTCAATGGGAAACTCGTTAGAGAATTGAACGGAACCTGTTGAAACAGGATTTGGGAACAAGGCAATGCTCGAACCTTGCTCCGCCACTTCATTCACCCCAACATTGGATGAGCAGAATTCGGCCATACCGTCAAACCAGAGTTTTGAAAGAAAAATGGATGGTTGCGCGCAAGCAAAATGGCTGATCATTGTATCACGCTCAACCACCTCTATATCCACCGCGCCTGCCGCCATCATGTACTCAGAAGCCACAACTGTATTGATGTACGATACCTGCTCATCGCTTCTGCAATAGTTGAATAATACTGGCGCTTCTGGAATCCATTCGTATACATCATTGTCTTTCAAAGCTAGGTATGCCGGATGTGTTGTATCCGAAAAAAACGCATCCGCGTATGCTGGTTGAATGATGTCTCTCGGAACCGCTGGCATCACTTGATCTACCTCCCACATATCGTTATCTCCCTGAAGCAATGGAAGGAGTATTTCGTCATAAGGCGGAACGAATATCTGCTGAATGCTATCGTACAGGTTTCCGTATACATGCTGGTACGATTGAATAAGATATGGCAAGTATCCAGGAACAGAATATGGTTCGAAAGAAGCTACCATATCCAATTGAGTACCAGAAAGGTCATAGGCACCAGCACCTGGTGCAGAAGCAGTTACCGTAAACTCACCATTCAATTCTTCCTGAATCATTCGGTGAGTACCCATTGTGGCATGTCCACCTTGTGAATAACCCATTATGAAAAGTTGACCGTTAAGTCCGAGTCCTTCCTGCTCGCAGATGGTACGGCAAACTCGCATGATATCGATGCTGGCTGTAGCCTGCGATTCCGTATGCTGATATGGATGAATTCCGGGACTGTTTCCGAGACCAATGTAATCTGGCATCACCATGGCGTAGCCGCTAGTTGCCGCAATTACCCCAAGCTGCCACTCATCCTGCAAATAATAAAAGGTTTGCGTCTTCTTGAGCTTGGTTCCATGCAAATAGGCCATCATTGGCATAGCGCAACTTGTATCTATGTTCGGAATCATAACTAGACCAGAAGCCGTGGTTGTTGAGCCATCGACATCTGGCGTTTCATAAACAACGCGATGAACTGCCACATCATAATCGATAGGTAACAGACCGCTGGGAAGACCGTTTAGGGTGATAATGCTATCTATTGCATCGTAGCCAAGATTCAGTACTACCGTGTCTTCAACAATAGTACCCTGAGCTTTTGCTAACTGAGCACTGAAAATCAGCGCGATAAAAAGGATGGTGGAATTCTTCATATGGTAAATATATCTAAAAGCAATGCATGCATTTAGATATATAAGACAACGGCATAATAATGTTTGTTCAACCGTTATCTTCGACATTCCAACCAATAACCAAACCCATGAATAAAAAGCTACTTTTTACTGCCTTTGCATCATTTGTTGCTGTTTCTCAAGCATTTGCGCAAATAACCTTACTGAGCACCGATATGACCTCCATTGGTGACTACATTGAAAGATATACGGATACGATTCCTACCTACGGGCCAGGAGCTTCTGGACCTGGAGTTACATGGGATTTTTCGGCTGCGGTAAACGATACCATTGCCATTACGAATGTAGTTACCGTGGCTTCGACTGGATGGGCTGGTACTTTCGGTAGTTCTGATTATGCTATGCAGGGTGTAACCGATTCTTACCTGTTCTTTACACATGATGCTAATAGCCTTACAACCACTGGTGCGGCTGGCGACCTTTTGAACAACGGAGACCAGATAGAATCTCCTTTCTCAGACCCATTGATCCTACATCAGTTTCCACGAACCTATGGAAGTCATTTTGATGATACCTATGCATTCATCACAGAAGCTTCTGGTGCTGGTTTGCCTACACCCATTCCGGTTTATAGAATCAAGTTAACCCACACTGGACACGTGTACGACACGACTGATGCCTATGGAACCTTGATAACACCAACTGGCACTTACGATGCACTGCGTGTTAAATCGGTAGACTTCACTACTGATGTCATTGAAATCAAACTCTTTGCGTTCTCTCAGTGGTCGGTGTTCAGCACTTCTGTCGACACATCGGTGTCTTATTCTTGGCACGCCAAGGAAGAGAAATTGGCCATTGCCGAATTCGCTTACGATAGTATCGGAAACCCTGCACGGTTCACCTACTCTTCTGTACCTCCGGTAGTAACCACTGGAATTGCACAGGCTGATGAAAATTCAAGCGTGGTCATCTATCCTCAACCTGCAATAGACCAGCTTTGTATGGCTTCTGAAAAGCCACTTTCCAATGCTTATGCTCAGATCTTCAGTATGGATGGTAAAATGGTATTGAACAACCGAGTAAATGGCACTTGTTTGAATGTATCTGAACTGCGATCTGGAATGTACATCTTGCGCATTGCTTCACTTGATGGCAAAGAGTTGATGTCACCGAGAAAATTCGTTAAAGAATGAGCAAAAGACTGCCTCTGACATTCAGAGCTGATTGATGTAGAATTTGGCATCAGTCAGGTCTAGAATGCTAGTTCCTTATTTGTAGAATATTCAGTTCTCCTTGAGGTAAGCGTCTATTCGCTGCTGCACGTTTTCTCTGATGCTATGGTAAAAGAGACCATAGTCGGCCACGTGTAGATTCTTCCACATTCTGAACCAAGGAGCCTTCGTTTCTACCCAAAGCACCTTGCCACCCACGTCCGCAATACGAGCTGACATTTTTCTCGAAAATCGCCTTTTAGCGTTAAGTACCACCGTGCCAGTATAATCTTCAACTGTGATCTTAGCAGAATCCATGGTCCATGTAAGTGGATTGACGCTTTGCGTACTTCGATACCAATATCCAGAAGGTTGAAATCCTTCTCTGTAACTCATCCAGGAAATGTAGCAACCTGTTTCCGTGGGAGAAGCGCACATCTTCAAATTTGTGTACATGGAATCATTTATCTGGAATCCGATGACATAGGCCGCAACCATCTGCTCTTTTAACTCTGTGGTATCTATCATTTCCCGTAAGAGCCTACGTGTATGATGCGTCCCCTGACTGTGTCCAGCTATGATAAACGGCCTACCATTATTGTAATTATCCATGTAGTGTTGGAAAGAGCGTTTCACGTCCTGATAAGCCAGATTCAGTGCGCTATCGCCATCGGCATTTGCTTCGTAGAAAACCTTTACAACTGCTTGCCGATAACGTGGGGCGTAAATTCTACAACTTTTATTGAATACACTTGCTTGCAACCTTACCGGATACTTATCCACCTTACCGTTGATTTTCTTCATATCAAGGCTGGCGTTCCACAATGGACCCTTCTGATAAATGGTAGGATGGACATAGAATACGTCAACGTCCTTCAGACTATCACTCACCCATATCTCTCCTTTCGGAAGCGCATCAGCCGCATCTTCTCTGAACGGAAGTGCAGACCAATGTTCTTCTAGATCATAATTGGGTGCTTCGGGATGTGTTTCTTCTGCAAAGGTGGTCTTCTGCGCGTAAGTAGTTGCCACATGCACCGTAAGAAGTAAGACCAGTAGAAAGGCAGCGCGCATCAAGCTGTAGCTTCTTCCTCCTCCGTTAGGGCAATATCTTGTTGTATACGAGACACAAAACCCTCTATGATTACCGTAGTGAGCAACGGATTGACCATATGATAAAGGTGTTCGCGGAAGAGATCTTTCTCGCCTTCATCGGTGATGTCGATTATCTGCGCGTGGCTGTTGTCGTAGATACGCTTAACATATTTGGCAACTGAATCGCGTTCACTTTTCAGGATCATCACAGGAATATCGTGCGACTCCATATTGGGCAAACGGGTCTGTTTGTCAAATGCCCTTGATTCGATAAGGGCCGAGTGCACCTGAATAGCAAATATCTTGGCTGGAAGTCGATTCAATGCCCTTTCAATTGGTATCCGATTAAGATGTGGCAATGAACCAAGCGTACTCATCAATTGAAGGATACGACCTTTAGTAGCTCTCCAAACACGGTCTCTAATGGCCGAATCTTTACTGATCGACCATTCCGACATGCTGATGCCTCTGTTCCGGAACACCTACTTTTGAGTCGAATGGAATGATTCTTCTGTGGCAGCCAACAAATACTTCCCTCAGCAGGGCCCACTTGCCCTGATGGCAGTATCACGTTATCCATGGCAAACCAAGGAGTGCGTACTTTGCCTCTTCGCCAAAGAACGGATTGGCCCTATCCTACCCTTTCAGGTATTTCTTTACGCCTTCCAGTTTATCGAAATCACGCTCAATCATCAAGAAGTAGATGTTACCCATGCTATGATCGAAGAGATAAACCGGATGTCCTAGGTCTCCAAAATGCTTGATGGCGTGGTCGATATTTCGCACCACATGTTTCGAGTATTCCTTGATTGGCAGATCGCTAGGAACCGAGCCGTAATGCATGGCCGCAGCCAAATATTTCTTCGTTGGTATGGCCGTTAGAAGCCCATCGTACGAGTTGAGCCCTAGAAAACCGTGTACAAGAAGAATAACTGGTTTCTTGCTTTTAGCGAAATAGCTGTATGGTTTCGGTATATCTATCTTGATACGCGTGTCTCCGTAAGGCGTTTCGCGGTTCAGTTCTATTTGAGGCCATGTAAGGGCCTTATCGTCTATGTAAACGTGTAGACGCTTCTCCACATTGGGCATGAAACGCAAGAAGCTAGGGCTTTCATCGTGCTTGCCCCAACGGTAATACAACCAGGCCAAAGCTCTCCGTTTCTCTGCCTTGGTGGCCAAAAACGCAATACGGCTGGTCTTCATAATGAAATGAGGAGTAAGGGTAAGCTCCTTCTCCTTCCTATCGTTCACAATGCAACCAATATCTTCAATATCGAAGGCTTCTGAGTAGCGCGTAATGCCTGCTACCCTACCTGCCGAATCGGTGGCTATGAACATATAGTCCAAGCCTTCCTTGTTGTTGTCCTTTAGGTACTTGGCCAACTTGCGATTCATCTCATCGCAGTACTTCTCCATGTCGTCTCTATCAAGACTACGGCCTAGAATCTGGTCCTTGTTGATCTTACCGGTGGCAAGCAACGTTTTAAGGAAACCTACGGCATCCATCACGCCTTTGAGTCCGCGTTGGCGCTTAAGCTTAGAGTTCACAAAGGTGTACCGGATCATTTCCGGCTTGCTCAGCTTATCGTAATGTTCTAAAATGTACTGATACGCTCCAGATGGAGATGTACCATGCGAGAGCGCTGCCAGAAATTTCTCGCCCCTGCGCGTGGTCTCATTGGCTTGGGTTATGAAATCGAGTCCTACGGCTTCGTCAAACGCTTCTTTCTCTTTGAAATAGTGCGCTGTGGGTGCAGCATACGATGACACGAATGTGGGAACGATGGAATTATCCCGTTTCGTTTTCTGCTTTTCTTTCTTCATCCTCTATCAACAACAATTTTCCGATGCCTCAATTTGCGCAATCTACCCTACTGCATACTGACAATCGTCAGCAACGTTCCATGAATTAAACTACGGCTGTGTAGCCAAGATCTTCTCAGCCTCTGCTATCCAAGCATCGGCACCTCCCTGAACATAACCTGTCTGGCCTAACTTGGCGAAGTTTATCTCGGAACCATCTTTTGATGGGTTGACAAACCAGATGGTAGGATAGCCACGAACTCCGAACATACGTTGGATGTTCATATTCTGTTCTCTTATCTCATCTGGCAAAGCTGTTCTTCTTGGAAAATCCAATTCCATAAGGACTACTTTCTCCTTTGCCCATTTCTCAAACTCTGGCTTAAAGAAAGCCTCTGCTTGCAAACGCTTACACCAACCACACCAGTCGCTACCAGTAAAGAACAATAGCAGTGGTTTTTTCTCTGCAATAGCTTTATCTACTGCCTCCACCAGATTGGTATTCCAATTAAGATTGCTCTGTTCCTGCGCGCTTGCAGAAATTCCTACGGCCAAAAGGGCCATGATCAATAAATTCTTCATGCTACGAAACTATTACTTTCTGAGATAACGCGTATCTGTATGCTCGTGTTGTTTTTCAGGTTCGGTAATTTTTATTGCAAACAGCGCTAAGGATCATCACAGTGAATGGCATTAACCAGTAAAGAAAAGCTCACATTGGCTTTTGGTGCGTGGAGTGTTCCTTTGCAATAAAATTATTGCTTCTCACAACGGTTCCATCGTTGTTTGAAAGATCCTTAATCGTTCTTATTTCAATCTTATGAACCGATCTGATTTTAGAATGACAAAGACCTACCTCACTTCGGAACATTCCGTGCCATGCGGGCTTCCATATCGGTTATGACCGCCTTTTTAAAAGTTGTATCAGGTATGGCTTTCATCTGCCTTACATATTCTTGGATATTCAGCTTTTCTGCCTGTGCTCGAACACGTTTAAAGAGCTTTGGTAATCCTTGACCCGGAACCTGTATATGATGCAGGCCACCGCTATACACGATCACCATTTCTCCGTCAGGAAGTACTTCAAGAATATCAGCAAGTCCGCCTCGGACGGTCATCGGATTGCCATCCTTATCCAATCCATTGGCACGTCTCATTCTTCCTTCTGGTGCTATGATGACCACCGATTCGAGTTCAATGGCATTAAGGAAATTGTCCCAGGTCTCATCACGCTCTCGCGAAATGGGAATCATTTTAGGAGCAACGTATTTGAGAAACCTACCAGCAATTGGTCGGTCCATGGTTACATCGGCACCTGGGGCAATGATCCTTCCCGCTATGCGCCAAAGCATTCGCCATGGAGCAACTCCAAGATACAATGGCTCAAAAAGACTTGTATGATTGAGCAGGGCGATGAGTTTAACACCTTTCCAAGGGTCTTCTTCATGGTTGTGCAACCACCTGTTCTCTACTTTGTAGAACGTTCTTGCGAATATCTTGATGCTGGCAAGTGCTAGGAAATTGGTAATCCGCTTAAGACGCATTTGCGAATATAATCCGTTGACCGTAAATGTAATCTGAGTTAGGTCAACTAATCACCCACTACCAGCTTGTACCCTATTCCACGTACGTTAACGATGCGCACGTTCGGGTCGGCTTCTAGTTTCTTTCTGAGTTTTGAAATGAACACATCCAAGGTTCTACCCACGTACGCACCTTCATCATCCCAAACCGTTCTCAGGATTTCCTCGCGCTCTACCGTTTCGTTGGTTGTGTTCGAAAGCAGTTCAAGAAGATCTGCCTCTTTGCTAGTTAGTTCAATACGCTCATTTCCAATAGTCAGTTCCATTTTCCTTTTATTGAACTGGAATTCACCGATGCGCATTTCGTTTGGGTTACCACTGGAATTGAGCTGCCTTCTCCTAAGAAGAAAAATCAGTACCAGCAGCACAAGAATTGATGAAACCAGCAAAGCCAGCAGCACATATACTTCGCTGTAGTCTTCGGTACTGTCAAACTCTGCAACAGTTAAAACCGATTCTGGCCGCAGAATAGTGAGCAGCAATTCATAGCAGGCTTTAGGTTGTTCACGATTTCGGCAGGGAATTACGCTACTCTCGGCTGCGTTCACGTCCAATTCATAGCTATGCACCACCTCTTGGGTTTGGCACAAACGAAATTCCACAATGTAATGCGTGGCCAAGTTGGTTGCGGCCACCACACTGTCGATGATGGTTGCGGCTCCTTCTGGGTCAAGCGGAAATTCGGCATCAAACTGAACGCGATAACTATTTCCATCTTTTTCCACAGGCAACACCCGAGAAGTACTATCTCCTACACTCAGCAAAATCTGATGACCGATCATACGCATCGAAACCTCGGCATGCTGATTTCCTGCTACAGAGGTAATTTGCACCGACCAAAGTGTAATTGGCGGACACAAGGTTGATAAGAACGAAAAGAAATCGGACGATCACAGCACAAGCTACCTGCTTTAACCGCTATAGCATCATGCTTTGTACTCATTTTTTACAATCATTTACATTCGTTTTACGCACGAACCTTACATGCCACCTACTCTTTGCCCACGAACAAAACTTACGTCATGAAAAAGATTCTGCTACTGACCTTGTTACCTTTTAATATCATTGCGCGAAACAGGAACCGACTGTTACACCCCCTTGCTCAAAGCATGGTATCATTCGCCTCATTGTAGAACACGGCAATGGGACCATCCGTAATTTATCTAACCTACGTATAACAACAACAACGGCACAAACGAACACAATCTGACAGCTTCCATGAAACTCTATGGGGGCAGTTTTATGTGTCGCCATTTGCAACAGGCGATTTCAGGGAAATTCACTGTTGAATTGGACGACAACGATTATGTAATACTGGGAGATGATATAATTGAAACTCCTCGATCGGAAAGAGGTTTTTGACCCGCATCCATTTATAAACGGGTAAGCAAGTGTGAATTAAAAGAGAAAAAACACCCCTGTACCACTATCCCAGACCCTGAACACAACAGAAGATTTTAAAGTGAGCGGATGGATACGATTCACCATTGAACCCAAGTGTACTTTTGAGGAAATTCCGTTCGATATTATCAATGAGCTAGGGCAGTTGAGCATTCAGCAATACCCAAATTGATAAGCGCAGCTGTGGCAACGGAGTAATTGGAATTGAAATAGTTCGACCGCATCATTGACCTTGAATATGGTCATTGCAATTGTTGAGGAAAGTCATTCCTATCCCATGTCTTGGTGAATACCTTGCTGAGATAATAACGGAGTGTCATGAAAAAGATCTAGTACCAACCGATTTTTCGGAATCTGCCTATGCGGCCGTGCAGAAGCTGCAGCAGCAATAGCCAAGAAACAGATGCACGCGTCTACTTGCTGCATGTGGTGAGTTTATTGGAATACGGAGATGAAGAGAAATTTCTGAAGCAACTGTTCTGTGATGCTTGTCTGAAACGTATGCAGGAAATGGTGAATCAACCGTTTTTTGAAGGTGTTAATGTAGTAGAAGTTATTACAATTGATACCTGCATGAATGTGAACAAGCTTGCCATAAAAATGAGACGATCCGATCGTGATGGGTTCTCACGGTGTGAGTGGCATTAAGGAAATCATCTGGTATCGAATGCACAGAAGCATCCTGAGACGCCTGAAATGCCCAGTACTAACGGTGAAGCACGTTCCTAAAACTTGAATTTCAACAACATCGTTTTCGCCTCTAATTTTTGATAACGAGGTGAACCAGCGTTTTTCCACATTGAACGATTTGCCGAGATTTCGATGCTAAGATTCATCTTCTTAGGGTATGTACTATGGCGGAATTCACTACTACACGCTCAGCTCACGAAAAATGCATCGGCTTGCAAAAGCTACTGGACTGAAGGATTACACGACCAACGTCTACAATAGCAATACCCTCGAATCGGGCATTAGCGAGTTTACCGGAAGAAACCGGGGCCGATCTAACTTCGCCATTGCCACACGGTCAGCAGAGATGGTCTGTTCCATGTTCTGGTTAAAGTAGAACCGAAGCATTGGTCAACCATGGTGAGATCCCTGTGCTGAGTATGACCATTCAGGGATTGGGGAATGAGACCAATAAGCTAGGGACTGGAATACCTTTTAGTTTCACGGCTCAAATTTCCGTGATGCAAAGTTTGAAAGACAAAGTAGTAGTTATAACAGGTGCTGGAAACGGTATCGGTAGAGCATTGGCGCAACTTCTCGCAGAAAAAGGAGCGAAACTTACCTCAATAGCCGAACGGCAGCCAACTTGAGGAAACCGCCAATCTCCTTGCATTGGAGGATTCACGACTGTTCACGCGTGCGTTCGATATTTCCGATAAGGTGCGGTATTTCAGTTTGCTCAGGATGTCAATGCATGGAGCAGTGGACATGGTCATCAACAACGCTGGTGTTGCCACTGGGCTCACTTTCGAAGAGTTGGAGATCTCTTGTGATTTCGAATGGATATTCTCCATCAATTACATGGGTGTGGTCTACACGAGCAAAGCCTTTTCTACCTTCTTAAGAAAACAGCAGAGTACAACTGCGTTGGTCAATACCTAAGTTTATTTGGCATGGTACCCATGTCCTTTAAACCCCTTATTGTTCTACGAAATACGCTGTTCGTGGACTCACCGATTCGTTGCGAATGGAATTGCCGGACACCAAAATAAAGGCGATCGGGGTTTACCCAGGTGGTGTAAAACGGGCATAACAGCCAAGGCATTGAAGCAGAACTGAACCGCGCTTACACCAAACTTTCGAGCAATTACTGGTAATGCCTCCGGAAAAAGCGGCTGAGATCATTATGAGCAATCCAACAGGGAAAAGCGGATATCATTGTAGGAAACGATGCCAAGAAGGCCATCTTTGCTTACAGGTGGATTCCATCTTTGTTGAATAAAATGGCTTTGAAAACCATGCGAGAATTAAGGGTAAGTGACAACTCCCTATTCGCACTCTCGTTGCACACTACCGTCCAAACGGCCTGATGGTCAGATAACGATTGACCAACCGTGTTGTAAATATTCCCCGATCCAACAGCCGAGAGCTACCGTAAATGCGATCTACCCAATTAGACGTTTGGTACGAAATAAACCGTTCAATACGGCATCGCACTGATAGCGCTTAGATTGAAATCGCCTGTTATCACAATATCTCATCATTACGAACGCCTTTCTACTTTCAACCCAGTTCACAAAACGTTCAAACCCTAGTTTCTCGCTCTTCAGAATTATTGTTGTGCCAATTGTAGGTGTTGTGGTAATGAAACAGATTCAGATATGTTAAGCCTGCCGCCAATGTAGAGTTTAACATATTGTGCTTTACGCCCCACTTATCACCGCTCATCGGTATCGCATCAACGCTCGACGTACTCTACGATAGGTAACTTCGAAACCGCATTACCACCTTCTTTGGCTGTTCCAAACTTTGTTGAACGCTGCGACAGATAAATCGATGAGGGTACTCCGACAAAACTTCTAACGCACCCAGCATTCGGGTTCTACTTCCTGCATACAAAGAACCTGTTCGCCCATTAACATGCTTTGGAATGCCGACAGATTCGTTCGGAAATCCCCTCGCCATTGGGTCCTTGCTCCATGAATATTATATGTGGTCAACCTGGAACTCACTTACAGAATCTCCACCACTTGTTAATGCAGGGAATTCAGTAAGTCAATTCAGTACAGAAGGATAATGAAAGTGCAGTAAGAAGAATAACCGCCCTTGACGAAAACCTGAGCATTACAACGGATTGAATACCACGTTGAACATCATGTGGTTCCCATCACCCTAGCAACCTAGGTCAGTTCCTTGACTTTGAGTTTACCTACTATTCGATATTACAAACGTTCGAAACTACTGATGGCAGCGGTTCCACCGCAGTTAGCATTGTCATCATTGATAATCTGAACAACGATCTTCGCATTAGCCGCCATTCAACGAATACCAAACGCCCTGATTAGCCCCTCCTTCATCAAATCCGGTAATGGTAAGTTGGCCGTTTACAATGTTCAGTAATGCGTTTCCTTCCGTGTCTGTTCACCCCGCCACATCGTGCATCAGGTAACCAGAGGTAGCAGCAGCATCGGCAGAGCTGACAACCTCATTCCACGCTGTAGCAGCGTTATCGCTGGCCCGGCACAAAGAGTTTCGATCAAAGAAAGAACCACTGAACTGCATGGCGAAGTTGTTTGCCGGATTATTATGGCGAACGTCTAATAGATGCCACCAACCAGTTGCACCGCTGGGGAAGTTAACGGGGTTGTCCGTTTCCTGAAGAATCCAGATTGTGCTCCAGCATTTCCGAAGCCCAGCGTTTGACCTTGATCGGTTCTGCTGTTGCTAACTCCATAAAAAAGTCCACAAGCTCGAGTCCCATCTCTAGTGATTGATTGTCGAACAATTGTAGCTCCTTCGAAACAGTATTCACGTTACTTACTGCATCCTGTATCAACTGCAGCATCCTTCAGCAACTCCCGAGAATTATGGAACGAAATGCTAGAACGCTTTCCAGTGCCAGCAGTATTTTCTGCAATAGCTATCGAGGCATCATTAGGAGGGAATTCAGTAGCCCCATCTCTACTAACAGTCGCTTTTCCTTGCACATCCAACTTACTATCTGCATCTCGGGTACCTACCCCGATGTTACCATCGGAACGAACGGAAAGCAGATCATAAGCAGACCCAACTGTACCGATACTGAAGTAATCGGCATTAGCAATGGAATTGTTGTCTCCAATGGTCATTCGTAGGTCAGAAACATCTGAAGCAATATTGTAACGCGCCATATTGATAAAGTCGCTGTTTTCACTATCGCTGCCGCCTGCCGATGGACCACCACTGAAAATGAGAAAGTTTCCATAACCCGGAAGCGCTCCACTTGGTCCTGGATATATGAGACCGATCCGTACATCCCCATCGACATGCAATTTGGTAAACGGGTTAGGAGTACCGATTCCAACATTGGTTCCATCATCATAAATCTGACTACAAACAGCAGAAGTTCCATCTGATTTTATCACCGCGTTTAAGGTATTGCAGCCTATTGGACCAGCTGGACCAGTAGCTCCTGTTGCTCCAGCAGGACCGGTGACTCCATTGGCTCCTGTTGGACCTTGTGGTCCAGTTGCTCCGTTCGCACCTTGAGGACCGGGTAATCCCTGAACACCTTGTGGTCCTTGAGGACCCTGAGGTCCAATAAGTCCGTCAGCACCTTGTAAACCTGTTGGCCCTTGTGGACCAACAGGACCTGTAGCTCCAGCTAATCCGTTCGCACCTGTAGGGCCTTGTGGTCCTGGTAAACCTTGAGGACCAGTTGCTCCTGCTGGCCCTTGAGCACCCGTAACACCTGCCACACCTTGTGGCCCTGTAACTCCGTTAGCACCAGAAGGACCCTGAGCACCTGTTGCACCAGTTGCACCGTTTGCCCCAGCAGGCCCAATCGGACCCTGTGGGCCTTGAGGACCAATGGCTTCTACCCATTGCGCTCCATCGAAATACCAGAACGAGTTACTATCTGTATCATAAACAAGCAGTCCTGTTGCCGGGGTAGCTATGCCTGTTCGTTGTACCGTGGTCAATCTTGGAACCAGAAGCCCCTTATCAGCAGCCGTTAGATCTAAAACAGCACTTGGATCCGGAAAATTGGTTCCTATACCCATATTATCCTGAGAGAATGCTACAAAATGTGCGCTAAACAGGGCACTTAGTAAAATCAAGATCTTCTTCATACCAGATTCTTTATATCGTGTGAAAATAGGAAATACGGGTTTATTTATCCCAACCAAGGATGGAGGTGTTCCCACTTTGTGTTCCAACCCAATGTCGCTTTGGGTCCTTTTTAGGTTTTGGCGTTGTATCTTGGGCTGCTCTTCGTTCTTCTTCTAAGATAGCCTGTTGTAACAGCGGCATGGTCTGTACTTCAGAATTCTGAGAAACGGGTTTCTTCTTTACTACGGTAACACCAGAAGCATCACGTTCTCCTTTCAATTCAGCCGAAAGAGATGCAATATATAGCGTTGCCTTGCCAGAGTTCAGTGGCCTCGCATCGAGCAGCAAACTGTCTTTAACAAAACCATCGGAAGTAGTTGCTTTGTAACCATTCTCGGTAAGCAATTGGCGAAACCGCGAACTGGCTTCAGGTGTTACTGCCCAATAGAACTTTACACAGGTATCGTTTTCAAATAGGGCGGTCTGATGAATGCCTGATTCTATATTGTGTACTACGCGCTCCTTCTTATAATCGATAATACGATAGGGTTTTAGAAGGGTTTGCACCGTGGTTCGCTTCTGTCCAAGAAGTTGGTCCACGATCTGCGCATTGCCGCAAAGAGACGCGGTCGTTAACAGAACAAGGATGAACGTTTGTCGAAAAAGAAACAACTTTAGCACGCGCTTTGGGTCTACGTAACAAAGGTAGACTTTAGTTACTGTTGAAAAGTAAGTGCAATTAATTGATGAAACTGGGAACTTTCAAGGCGCACCTTCGTAGCCGACAACTGCACATGATAAGTATGAAAGAAAATCTAACAAGGCTGATGCGTTCAATCACTTGCATCGGACTTCTTTTGATAGTTCAACACACTGAGGCTCAAGTAACGGCCGATTTCGTGGCGAACAACACATCTGGCTGTAGTCCTTTGATCGTGAACTTTCAGAACCTCTCTACAGGTTCTGGACTTACCTACCAATGGAATTTAGGCAATGGGAACACCTCCGTTTCAGAAAACCCAGCTGCCAGTTATATCAATCCTGGAACTTACACCATTACCCTTACTGTTTCAGGGCCTGGAGGAACAGACACCGAAACGAAAACTGCCTATATAACGGTTTTCACTCCCCCTACTCCAGATATACTTCCATCGCAGACCATTGGTTGTTATCCTTTTACGGTGAATTTCACCGACCAATCGGCTGTAGGCAGTTCACCCATTGTAAGTTGGTCGTGGGATTTCGGTGATGGCGGCACCTCAACCGACCAAAATCCCAGCCATACGTATACTACACCAGGCATTTTTGATATTACCCTTCTATTGGTAGATGCTAATGGATGTGCTGGCAACCTTTCGTTTGCAGATGTGATCGAATCGAATAATAACAATCCTTCTGCCGTGTTTACAGGCGACCCGCTGGTAAGTTGTCTACCTCCCAGCAACGTCAATTTCACCAACGCATCATCGGGTGGAACAGGTAACCTTTCTTATTCGTGGGATTTCGGTGATGGAAATACCTCTAGCAACCTCAATCCAACCAATACCTACAATGCTTCAGGGCTATTTGATGTGAGTCTCACGGTAACGGATGAATTGGGATGTAGCAATACTTCCCTTCAAACGGAATATGTTGAAATTGTTGATAATGTTTCCATCGATTTTGCAGCGAACAATACAACCATCTGTTTGGGTGATCAGGTCTCTTTCGTTGATATTTCGAGCCCAGTGCCAACAAGTTGGGAATGGGATTTTGGAGATGGTAATTCGTCAACACAGCAATTTCCCACACACACGTACACAACACCCGGTACATACGAGGTTTCTCTGACCGCAGTTTACAGTTCTTCCTGCCAAGGAACGGAAACCAAGACCGCCTACATCACGGTCGGTGAAATACCGTTTGTTGATTTTACAGCCGATCAGACGGCTGGATGCGAAACACCATTCCCCGTTCAATATGCCAATAACTCTTTAGGAAGTGGCGTTCTAGACTACTTATGGACATTTGGCGATGGAAACACATCAACTGATGAAAACCCATTTCATGAGTACGCCTCGAACGGCATTTATAACGTAAGTCTTACAGCCACCAACACAGACGGTTGCAGCAATACGGTTACGGAGCAGGGTTACATTAATGTGGCGCTGACCCAGGCCGATTTTCTTCCAGACGTTTTCGGGTTCTGCCAGCCATTGGACGTGAATTTCAGCGACCAGAGTGTTTCTGGAACCGACATTGTAAGCTGGGAATGGGATTTCGGTGACGGTGGTTCCTCCTCTTTACAAAATCCTTCGTACACCTATGCGGATACCGGTATTTTTGATGTAAGCCTCATCATTACCAACGATCTTGGATGTACTGACACACTGACCCGCACCAACTACATTTTCGTTTACACGCCACCGGTAGCAGATTTCTTTGATAACGACACCGTTATCTGCCCTGGCGAATTAGCGTTCACAGACCTTTCGCTCAACGCCACGGATTGGTTCTGGGATTTCGGAGATGGAGATGCATCCACCGATCAAAACCCTATCCATGAGTTTCAAGATACCGGGTATTTCGACATTACCCTCATTACTTTGAACAACGGTTGTTCGGATACCCTTATCGTTGAGAACATGGTTTACGTAAGTCCGCCAATTGCGGCTTTGGAGTACAGTTTCGACTGTAGTATGCCCAATACCTTCACTTACACCAACGAATCGTACGGCTTTACTTCTTGGAATTGGATCTTGCCCGATGGAAGTACCAGTACAGACGACCCTCTGGTACTTACCATTCCAAACCCGGGGCAATACTTGGTAAGGATAACCACTGCCAACGATACTTCTGGTTGTGTTGATGTGGCCGGAGACACCATTAACGTTACGCAGTTACAGGCCGATTTCAGTGCTATAAACACGCAGGGTTGCGGTCCGTTGGATGTGGAGTTCACGGATGAGAGCACCGATGCCATTTCCTACGAATGGTATTTCGGAACCGGAGCGTATTCACAGGAAGAAAATCCAAGTTACACGTACAGCGATATCGGTACGTATGACGTTGTACATGTGGTACGAGACGTGAACGGTTGTACCGATACCATTGTGGAACCGCAGTTGGTAACGGTTATCGGTTCCATTATCAATTTTGAGGTGGATACAACCATTGGCTGCGATACGCTTGCAGTTCAATTTCTGGACCTGACCACACCACCCAATTCGGTTACAGATTGGCTTTGGGATTTTGGCGATGGCAGTACGTCCACTCAAGCAAACCCGATACATATTTATCAGGATGCGGGCGTTTATGATGTATCCTTGACCATTACGGATCTTGGAGGATGTACAAGCACCATGGTTATTGACGATGCCGTTAACTACATTCCATACCCGAACCCATTGTTTGACGTGAACAATTCTGTTGGTTGTATGGGAGAGCCTTTCACCTTTACCAATAACTCTACAGGTAACGCAATTAGCTACCTCTGGAATTTTG
The DNA here is from genome assembly GCA_018402015.1 of Flavobacteriales bacterium. GTDB lineage: Bacteria > Bacteroidota > Bacteroidia > UBA10329 > UBA10329 > UBA10329. Next base: position 16,685 of record JAGYJL010000027.1, read on the forward strand.
GGGATGGTGCCACTTCAACCGATGAGAACCCTGTACATGCTTACAGCCAAGAAGGAACATACAGCGTTACACTTACAGCTTTCAATGCCAATGGTTGCGATAGTTCTTTGACCCTCGTAAACCTGATAGATATCCAGCATCCGGATGCCGATTTCTCCGCATTCCCAACCTTTGCGTTCTGCCCTCCTCTTTTGGTCAATTTTACAGACCTGAGCTCTGTTGATGCCGTTTCGTGGTTCTGGGATTTCGGAGATGAAAGCTCATCCAACCTTCAGAATCCATCGCACATCTACACCGAGTCGGGTATTTATTCCGTGCTACTGATCGTGACCAATGCCAATGGTTGTACCGACACATTATTTGCTCCCGAACTGATCGAACTCTCAGGTCCTTCCGGCAATTTCGACTTCTTCCCAGATACGGTGGGCTGCCCTCCGTACGATATCACCTTCACATCCGAAGCCGAAAACGTTACCACCTACACATGGGACTTCGGTGATGGTACGCTTGGCTCGGGCGAGACCACGACCCATACCTACACTCAGATCGGAACCTATATTCCTTCCCTTATCCTTGAGGATGACAATGGGTGCGTTTTCACTTATCAAAGTGCCGATACCTTGCGTGTACAGCCATTGGCAGTAAGCGCTGGAACCGATACAACTGTCTGTTCGGGATCAACGGTTCAGTTAGGAGCCTTGGGTGGCGATTCATATAGTTGGTTCCCTTCTACCGGACTTAACGACCCGAATGCTCAGAACCCTGAAGCATCTCCCACGCAAACAACCAATTACGTGGTAACCGCCAGCGTAGGACAATGCCAGAACACCGATACCGTTACCATTTTTGTGAATGAAGCGCCACAGGTGAGTTTTGTTGCAACAGAAGTATGTTTCGGTACCGCAACGCAGTTCTCCGACTTTTCTACAGTTGCTGCACCAGATAGCATTTTAACGTGGAACTGGGACCTGGGAGAACAGTTTAGCACCGATACAAATCCAAGCATCACCTACTCCGATCCGGGAACTTACAATGTGACCTTGGTTCTTACGAGTTCTACAGGATGCGATGGTTCGGGAACAGGTACTGTTACCGTAAACCCAACTCCAACTGCCGCTTTCAGCTTTAACGATACCTGTTTGTTTGAAACTACCAATCTCGTAGATCAATCTACGGTGAATCCCGGAACCATCACCAACTGGAGTTGGCAATTAGGTAATGGCGCCACTTCTCTCCAGCAGAATCCATCGTTGGTATATAACCAAGATTCGATTTACAACGTGTCTCTGGTTGTAACGGCCACAGGCGGCTGCACCGATACTGTAATACAAGCAGTTGCTGTTCATCCGCTCCCAAATGCTGTTGCATTTGCAGCCAATGTCTGTTTTGGCGAAGAAGTTTCTTTTGGCGATTCAAGCACCATCAATTCTGGCTCTATTACGCAATGGGATTGGCAATTTGGCGATGGTGAAACGTCTGGAGTTCAGCATCCGTCTCATACTTATGGCGCTGTTCAGACCTACGTCTATTCTCTTGTTGTTACAAGCAATAATGGCTGTATTGATGGAACCTCTGGTGCTGTTACGGTCAATCCATTGCCTGTCAGCGAGTTCAGCATGACATCTACCAGCTCTTGCTTTGTTCCTGTAACGGTTAACCTTTTCAATCAATCCACTGGAGCCAATCAGTTCCAATGGGATCATGATAACGGTACCATTCAGACTGCCTTTATCAGCACCGCTATTTTCGATACTGTCGGTCAATTCAATATTGAGTTGTTGGTAACCAACCAATTCGGCTGCCAGGATAGTTCTACACAATTGTTTGAGGTGTTTCCAACCGTAGTGGCCGATTTCGAAACCAGTGAACCCATGGGTTGCGAACCTTGGACCGTGAATTTCACTAACCTCTCTCAGAATGGAACCAGTTTCAGTTGGGATTTCAACGACCCTAACGGTTCAACAGAAACAAACCCTACGCACGTGTTTGAGAATGATGGAACCTATTCGGTAGAGCTGATCGCTGAAGGTCTAGGTGGCTGCGCAGACACCATAGTTTACACCAATTTGGTTACTGTTTGGCCGAATCCGGAAGCCAGTTTCGAATACACCAACATCCCCGACCCGATCGCTAACGGAACCATAGCGTTTTTCAACACCTCATCGCCTCATGTTTCATCTTGGTGGGATTTTGGCGATGGAGACACTGATGCAAGCGAGAACACCACTCATCAGTACGCTTACTTCGGTAATAAGCTGGTAACGCTTGCCATTGTTGATGCCAACGGTTGCGTAGATACGTTTGACATGTACATCTCTGTAGATTTCTTTGGTGGGCTATACGTACCCAATGCCATCATTCCAACCAACGAAAACCCCGATGTGCGCGTGTTTCAACCAAAGGGAACAGGTTTGGCCAATTACCGCTGCATTGTTTACGATAAATGGGGTAATCTGTTGTGGGAATCCATTGCATTGGAAGAAGGTTCGCCAAGTGAAGCTTGGGATGGTACGTATTTAGGCGAACCCGTTCCGCAAGGCGCGTATGTTTGGCGTGTTGACGCCATTTTTGGCAATGGCGATGTTTGGGATGGAATGGAAAATGCCGATGGCGAATTCCACGAGACCGGAACGGTTACCGTTATCAGGTAAAAGAGCTAAGTAGTAAGTCTTAAGGCGTAAGGCGTAAGATTCCGCAACGCTCGGTTCGGGGTCCCGACATAACGGTTGTCAGATGCTGAAACAAGTTCAGCATGACCAGTGTCATGGCTTTGGGCACTAAACCCCAAACCCATTTACCTTCGAGCTTTGACATTTCCGTTTTCCACTGATTATATTCGCGCCAAATACTACTTGGCATGAAGAATATTACGGTTATCGGAGCAGGAACTATGGGCAATGGAATTGCACACGTTTTTGCGCAGAATGGATATAAGGTTTCTTTGGTAGATGTGAGCAAGGACGCACTCAACGCTGCATTGAGTACCATTGCCAAGAACTTGGACCGACAGATAGCCAAAGGAACCCTATCTGACGACCAGAAGCTGAAGACCCTTGCCAACCTGAACATCTTTACCAGCTTGGAGAAAGGTGCCGAGCATGCCGATCTGGTTGTAGAAGCTGCTACCGAGAATAAGGCTTTGAAACTGAAGATCTTTGCCGAATTGGAGACCATCTGCCCAGACAAGGCCATCCTTGCCAGCAACACCTCTTCTATTTCCATTACGCAGATAGCGGCCGCTACCAAGCGTGCCGACAAGGTCATTGGCATGCATTTCATGAATCCGGTGCCGGTAATGAAGCTCATTGAGATCATCCGTGGCTACTCTACTTCTGATGAAACCACCGCGCGCATCGTGGAAATGAGCAAGAAACTGAACAAGGTTCCGGTTGAGGTGAACGATTACCCTGGCTTTGTTGCCAACCGTATCCTTATGCCCATGATAAACGAAGCCATTGAAACACTTTACCATGGCGTAGCAGGAGTTGAAGAGATAGATACCATCATGAAGTTGGGAATGGCGCACCCTATGGGGCCGTTGCACTTGGCCGATTTCATTGGACTGGACACCTGCCTGAGTATTATGCGTGTGTTACATGATGGTCTGGGAAATCCGAAATACGCACCTTGCCCTTTACTGGTAAATATGGTGGAAAGCGGAAACCTAGGAGCCAAAACTGGCAGTGGTTTCTACACCTACGATGCTGCTTCTAAGGAGAAGCGGGTTTCCGATTATTTCCGAAAGTAACTTTCAAGGTTTAGGTACTTTAGCTCACCAACCTCAAGTATGTCTGTGTGAGCCTAGATTCCATCTTCTTACTCTCAATACCCATTATTGCCGCGCTTGTTGGATGGCTTACCAACAAGCTGGCGGTGTACATGACCTTTTACCCGCTGGAATACGTAGGCAGACGACCTTTTGGCTGGCAGGGCATTATTCCGGCCAAGGCGCACAAGATGGCCACCAAGGCGGTAAAGCTGGTTACTTCCAAGCTGATTTCCGTAGAAGAACAGTTTGAAAAACTGAAGGCAGACGACATTGTGGACGAGATGTGGCCACAGTTGAAAGTTTCCCTGAGCAGGTCTATTATAAATGAGTCCATGCGCAAGGAAATGCCCCTTGTTTGGCGTTTTCGTTCCGGCTTCGCAGAAAGAAGCACTGTAATGCAGAGTGCCGAGGCTCAATTCCCAACAGTTGCAATGCCATGTACTGGCAGATATCAAAAGAGAATATACACGAGTTGCTTGATATTGACCGCATGATGGTTGAAGGCCTTACGGAGCAGCCAGAAATGCTGAACCGCATCTTTCTGCAATGTGGCGAGGCCGAGTTCAAATTCATTGAAAGATCAGGCTTTTGCTTTCGGTTTCCTTGGCCTGGTACAAATGGTGGTCTGGCATTACTACCAACATTGGTGGCTGCTTCCCAGGCGGACTGGTGGTGGGTTACTCACCAACTTCTTGCCCAAGTTGATCTTTTCGTCCGGTCCACCCGGTAAAGACGGGCCATTCACCTTGCAGGGTCTTTTATGAAACGCCAGAATGAGGTCTTCCTGGAACAATACGCCAAGATATTGGCAGACGAACTACTTAATGGCCGAGCACATTTTCCTTCATTATGGAAACAAAGGGAATGGAACCCATTGCTGAGTTGTGCCGCAAACATGTGAAGCGACTGGTTGACACAACTACTGAAAACGACCAGAAAACGGTACTTCAGTTTGCCATTGGCACAAGTGGCTACGAGCGTATTAAACATGTGGCTGCCGAACGTCTGGGTAGAAGCTTTACCTCATTCCATTAGCCACCATGTTCGGGATTATGCCGACCGTTCGTTGGAGATAGGCGCAACATTGGAATCGAAGCTGAAATCGCTCTCCAAACTGGGATTTTGAAGATGTGCTGCACCCCATATTCCAAGAAGACGAACTTACGTCGACACGTCGGGGTTATACTCTGGTGCCGTGGCCGGTTTCATTCGGGGACGTTTGTGTTGTAGGGGGTCTGGGTGGGCTGTAAGCCACAGACCTATCAGGTAACGTCACCCTGAGCCTGCCCCGTTGCAGAACGGGGATTCAGGGTCTGATTTAAATTAGCCAGAGCGGGAAACAAGTTCAGCATGACGCGGTCTGCGGGCCAGGAATGTTGACAGGTTCAGGCTGGTTTGGCCATTACCCAAAGACCTACCAGATACCGTCACCCTGAGCCTGCCCCGTTGCAGAACGGGGATTCAGGGTCTGATCTAACCGAAATAGATGCTGAAACGAGTTCGTTAGCGATGCGGTCTGTGGGGCTTAGAAATGTTGACAGATCCAGTGTTGTTTTAGCTGCCACTCAAAGACCTACCAGATACAGTCACCCTGAACTTGTTTCAGGGTCTTAGGACACAAGAATAGATGCTGAAACAAGTTCAGCATGACGCGGTCTGCGGGGTTGGTGGGAACATTGGTAAGTGCGGTCTAGTTTAGATGTTATCCAATTACCTACCAGATACCGTCACCCTGAACTTGATTCAGGGTCTAGCACAACTAAGCTATAAAATTCCGTCACCCTACGCCTGCCCCGTTGCAGAACGGGGTTTCAGGGTCTGATCTAACCGAAACAGATGCTGAAACAAGTTCAGCATGACGCGGTCTGCCGTGTTAAAAGAAACTGTCATCACGGCAACGTGACATTCTAGAACCAGCACCTTATCTTTATCGCTCATTCCACATACATCATGCATAGAATTTTACTCGCTCTTACCGTCCTAATAGCTACCAACACCTTTGCTCAGGACACCACTTGGATACAGACACTCGACTTCAACGATATTACCAAACGTAGAGATTGGTATCAATTCCCCGATGGTTCGGAGGAATATCGGAAGGTGTTGATGTATTACACGCTGAAATGCGATGCGGCCACCACACAGGATGGCTACGACTGTGGCGAATGGGATTACCTTACCTACTCTTTCGTGTACGATCATACGGGCATGATGGACAGTGTGCAATACAACCACCCGCAGTACCTCTATGGAGGGCAGAATCTGGATTCTTTGTGGTACACCACCGATCCGCAATTCAATATTGTAGAAGGTTATGAGTATTTCACCGTGGTGGATAATGTGAACAGCGAAAGTGGCTATACCGTTGGCGGTGTAACGGGTTCGAGCAACCAGCCTCTTGGAGGATTTTCCCGTGCCCGTTCTCAGTATATCTGGACTGCTGCAGAATTGACCAACGCAGGCATGTCTGCAGGAGACATTCACCGATTGGCAGTTCAACTTACCGACTACCAGACAGACCTTGGCCGTTTGACCATTTCCATGAAGAATACATCAACGGCTGTTCCAACGGGCTTTGAACCAGGAGCATCTGTCGTATACGACCAGACCACACCTTTTGCCAATGGCGCCAACACCTATAACCTCGATCTCCTGAATGCTTTTACTTGGGACGGTACTTCCAATATTCTTGTTGAGTTCAGTTACGCTATGGATGCAAGCACAAACCTGAATCAGGTTAGCTTTTTTACAACGGAGGACACATCAGGCGTTTACGCCAATGGTATGGACAATGCCGCTGTTTTTGAAAATGGCAAGTACATGGAGTTGCCACTAAGCGGAACCGATTTCGGTGATGAGATAACCGTTTCGTTCTGGTCTTACGGTAACACAGATATACAGCCGGCCAATTCCTATGCATTCGAAGCAGTGAACTCTTCTAACCAGCGCGTGCTGAATGTGCATCTTCCATGGAGCAATAGCCGCATTTATTGGGATGCTGGCGAAGGAAGCGGCTACGATAGAATAGACAAAGCTGCAACTACTGCCGAGTTTGAAGGCAACTGGGTGCATTGGGCGTTCACAAAGAATGCTGCCACAGGCAGTATGAAGATCTACAAGAACGGTTCGCTCTGGCACTCTGGAACCGACCTGAACCGCACTATAGGAGAGATAGACCGTTTCTTTGTTGGACGTGCCTTCGGGGGTGCTACATCGCATAACGGGAAAATGGATGAATTCCGCGTTTGGAATGTTGAGTTGGATGCCGCAACCATCGCTGCTTGGAAAGACCGAAGGGTAGACAATTCTCACCCGAATTACACAGACCTGGTGGCGTATTACGATTTCGACCAAGAAGATCATGCCATAACAGACCGGTCTGGAAACGGAAACACACCTATACTGATCGGAGCTCCAAGTATCGTTTCAAAATCGAATGAAGCGTATCTGTTGGATGCTACACTTACCTCAGACCGTCCGTTGTTGACCTTCATTCAAGGCGATTACGACACGCATCTTGATTCGAACCTGGTGGCCGTACCAGAACCCATTTCTCCCTTGACCATTACTCAGTATGAGGTAAATGGAAACGGAATTCAAGCTGTAGGTGCAACCTTGGCCTATGCAGGAGAGACCTACACATTCCACCCGGATGGCACAATTGACACAATGGATGTAGCCGTTGATCAGGTTTCTTACAACGATACCTTGTGGTTCTATGAGGAGCCTTTCGAAGTTATAGATCGCTACGAAATTGCCCGATACATAACCCCTTACGGAATCGGTTTGAGTTTGGGCGAACAAGGCTTCACGTGGATCTACGATGTAACCGATTATGCTTCGCTTCTACAAGATTCGGTAGATATTGAGAACGGGAACCAACAGGAACTGATCGATGTGAAATTTGCCTTTATCCACGGTACTCCAATGGCTGAGGTGAAAGAGCTTACGCGTCCGTGGGGAGCGTCCGGCTCAAAATCATACGGAAATCTCGATGATGATATCGTGCTGTCGGCTGTTGATGTTGATGTTCATCCAGAAGCAGAACACTTTAAGATGAAAACGCGCTTAACTGGCCACGGGCACAACACCAGCAATGCAAATGGCGCTTACCCGCACTGCTGCGAGTGGAAAGACAACACGCATTTTCTGCGCGTAAATGGTGCGCAACATGCTTCGTGGCATATTTGGCAAACGCACGAGTGCGCTTTGAATCCCGTATACCCACAAGGCGGAACATGGCCTGGAGCTCGCGAAGGTTGGTGCCCTGGTGACGTGGTAAAAGACAACGAATTCATGATAACCGAAAGAGTTAGCGGTAGTACGGTCAATCTCGATTACGACATTACCCCCGTTCCATCCAATAATCCTGGAATGGCTGGTGGAAACTACATCGTTGCCATGCACTTGCTGCAATACGGTGCAGCCAGTAATTCCCTGGACGCAGAGGTTTATGAAGTGCTTTCTCCTACAAGTTGGGAATACCGTTCGCGCACCAATCCGTTCTGCGATGATGCAAAGATCATGATCAGAAATGCTGGCGAAACCACACTTACCAGTCTCAAGATAAGCTACATGGTAGAAGGTGGCTCGCCACTTACGTACGATTGGACAGGAGAATTGGAGTTCATGGAAATGGAGGAAGTGACCTTGCCAATTGACGACCCTGCTTTTTGGCAAGGGAACGAAACATGGAAATTCATAGCCACTGTAAGCGCCCCGAATGGCGGTACAGACCAATATGCCGGTAACGATACTTACATCTCAACATTCGAAATGCCTGAGGTGTATGAAGGAAATTTCATCGTTCAGTATAAGACCAACAATTTCCCTGATGAAAACTACTGGGAGATACGAGATATCAACGATAACGTGGTTGCAGAAAGAACCAATTCCGACCCGAACACTACGTATCGGGACACGTTGGATCTACCTTATGGTTGTTACACGTTCTACCTGTATGATTCTGAAGATGACGGTCTCTCCTACTGGGCATGGCCGAATCAAGGAAGTGGCTATTGTCGTCTTAAGCAGAATGGAGGCGGTTATTACGAGTCGTTCGATTCTGAATTCGGACGTCAGATAACCCACGGTTTCTCTGTTGGAGTCATATCGAATGTGCACGAGACAGATGACGAGCGCATCATTGATGTTTATCCAAATCCGAACGAAGGTTCATTTACGCTTGAGTTGGCCGGAATGCCAGGTGAATTCGTGGTATCTGTTGTAAATGCAATGGGACAGTTGGTTGACGTGCGCACCTTGAACATAAGTGATTTCCATACAGAACGCTACGATATGAACCGTTCTGAAAGCGGCATGTATTTCGTGCGTATTGTTGGAGAGAACATCAACGAAACCCGAAGAATCATTGTAAAGCAGTAGAGCTGATTCAGCTGCTTTTCAGAGGCTATGCCCTACTTGCGGCAAGCCGAGTGTATAATTTGATGAGCTTCTCTTCGGTTATGTCTCTGTTCCGATAGTTAGGCGTAGTACTTCGCGACATTGGTTTTGAGCTGGTTTTTCCATCGAGGAACAAGCGAACCACCTTAGCATAGTTCTCAAACATGGAGATTGTATTCGTAGCTCGCAGATCATGTGGTTCCGGAAACTGTCCAATCTGCTGTTTTACTTGCAATAACAGGTTTCCGTAATGTGCTGCATTATCGTAGGTGTAGAACGTTATTCCCACAGTATCATAGCTGTGGTTGTAACACTGCCAGAACTCCGACTTTGCCCCACGATACTCTGGAAGCACAGAGAAATGAACGTTGATGGTGCCTAATTCCGGAATTGAGACCAGCCTAGGCGAAATAACAGGAGAGCCGATTACAGCGCAAATTTTCGGGTTTGCCTTCTTAATAGCTGTAACTATGGTTGCTTCGTTCAGACTTGGCGTTTCCAAAAACTCCACATTCAACTGCTGCTGCTTTAACTTGATCGTACTCAAATAATCATCTATTCTTGTTCTGGCCTTTGCCTTGGCTTCCAGTTCAAACTTCAAAGCCTTTCGTTTATCGGAACTAAGGAAAAGATGCCTCAATCGTGCCAATCCAGAATTATTCGCAAAGCCAGATTTCTCAGAATCGCTTGCTACAGATGAACCTGAAGTCTCTAAAACAACCAACGGAACCTCAATGCCATCGCCAGTCAGCAAATGCACTAAAGCTTCGGCAAAATCGAGCTTATTACTTATCACAACAACACTCATTCGATGGTTGAAATTAGCAAATACACCCTGCGGCACAACCCAAATGGCCAGTCAACATCTAGCTTTCTTAGTTTTATGGATTCTTAATCATGAATATGAATCGATTTACCTCCGTCTTTCTCCTGGTTTTCGGACTGCTATCCTCTCAAGTTCAGGCACAGATAAGTGCCCGATTGCTGAGTGAAATGGAACAATATCCCAACCGTCATCACACGGTACGAATTGAGTTTGTTGAAAATGTGGATTGCTATGCACTGAATCATGAATTCAAACAGCAACGACTTGATGTGAATGAACGGCCTAAGGTTGTGATAGCGCAATTGCAGCAGCAAGCTGCCATTTCTCAAACACCGGTTATGAACCTCTTACATGGTGATCTGGCTGATGATGTGAGTTACATCAAGCCGTTTTGGATAGTCAACACCATTCTACTAAAGGCTAATTCGGAAGCGATACAAACACTGAGTGAAGTAAGTACCGTTTCGTTAATAGATCTAGAGAATTCTGATATCATTCCGCATGATGAGGTCATTCGGGGTGAAACCTCCAACGACCGTTCTCCAAATGGGGTAGAACCTGGTCTGATTGCCATTAACGCACCTGCAATGTGGGCGCTGGGATATACAGGACGAGGTAGGTTGGTGTATGACTACGACACGGGAGTTTGGCCAACGCACCCAGCGTTTGCCGATCGTTTTCTGGCACATCGTTACCCGATGGAGCAATGCTGGACGGGCTTTTTCAGCGATATCCCGAATGGGAATATCAGCGATCATGGAACGCATACCTTAGGAACCATGGCCGGTCTGGTTGAGGAAACCAATGATACGCTCGGAGTAGCATTCGGTGCTTACTGGATTGCCAACGACTTTGTGACGAGTACGGTTGAAGCCTTACCTCCACTCGCTGCCATGATGGGAGCGTTTGAATGGGCGCTGAATCCTGATGGCGACATCAACACTACCGAAGACATTCCTGACGTGATCAATAACAGCTGGCGATGGAGAGATGATCCAGATACCGTTCAATGCGCGGGAATGGTAGTTAACCTGATGAATGCCATTGAAGCTGCAGGTATTGCCAATATCTTCTCTGGAGGAAACTCTGGCCCTGATAACACAACTGTCAATGCCCCACAACGCATCAATACATCGGAAGTGAATACATTTTCTGTTGGAAGCGTAAACGGGAACGGAAGTTTCCCCTATCCTATCAGCAATTTCTCTACTCGCGGACCGCTACAATGTCCGAGTGGCGGTAATCTATCGTTGGAGATCCATCCAGAAGTTGTTGCTCCGGGTCAGAATGTACGTTCTGCTTGGGGTACGGACGATTACAACACGATATCAGGCACCAGTATGGCCGCTCCTCATGTTTCGGGCGCCATTCTTCTATTGAAAGAAGCCTTTCCATATTTATCTGGTGAAGAACTGATGTGGGCCTTGTATCAGACCGCAGTTGATCTAGGAGATGCTGGAGAAGACAATGTTTTTGGAATGGGCATTATTGATGTTCACGCAGCTTATCTTCAACTGGCGCAGACCAACACGCCTGTTGATCCGACTTCCGTTCCGTGGGATCTTGAGATAACTTCTGCCACCACTCCAACCGATAACGGTATTACTTGCGAGAACTCTTTTTCCACCACCGTTTCTTTCAAAAACCGCGGAGATAATACCATTACCTCTGTTCTATTCCAATACGACATTAACGGTAATGGAAGCCAATCGGCCACATGGAACGGAAACCTAGCTGCGGGCGAAGTGACAACGTTCACCCTTCCAACCATTTCAACCACTGAATACGGTACTATCGGATTCAATATTCTTGCTTCAATTGTTGGCGAACCCAATGAGTACGACCATTACAACAATCGTTGGAGAATGAATTTCAATAGACGCGAACCGAGAACACTTCCGTTCACAGATGATTTTGACAATGGATTCGAACTGAACGATTGGCTTACAAAAAACGATGATGGAAGCGCAACGTGGGAGACGGTTTCGACCGCAGGCTTGCCATGGAACAGTCATTCAGCTTCTGTTCAACTTTACAGTTACAACCCGCGCCTCAACCAGCCCCGAGACAGTTGATCAGGTCCGCTGCTGAAGTCTACCACAAATGAACCTGTTTGGTTACTGTTTGATGTGGCGTATCAGGTTCGATGCCAGTGCCTCTATTCGCGATACGTTTCAGTGTGGTCTCTACAAATTGTGGACTTGATTTTGATGCCTTGGTTTATGATAAGTCTGGTGATGAACTGGGCACACGCGATACCAGCCAATCGAACTTTGTGCCTGAATTTGAATGGGATTGGAGACGCGTGATTCGGTTTGATCGCTTTCGCCATTTGCTGGGTGAAGACATTCTGCTTCAATTTCAAACCATCAATCGTAAAGGGAATAATGTCTACATCGATAACCTGAAGGTGTTTACAAAGGTAATTCCCGAACCAGCCGGCATAGAGGATTACTCATCGCTGATCGGATTGTTCCCAAATCCTACTTCTGGAAATCTGTTCGTCCGTGCCGAAGGAAGAAAATGTGCTATCCGATATCAGGGTATTTAACCTATTGGGCGAAGAATTGAATGTAATGATGGTAAAAAACAACTCTCAGTTCATTGTCATTACAAGGAATTTGAATGCAGGCATCTACTTATTGAATATTATGGTCAACGACCATCCGAGTGAGTGAAGAGGTTCGTAAAACTGTAAACAAAAAGGCCCGCTTTTCAGCGGGCCTTTTTTTCCATAAGCTTTTAATTATCAGTGTGGTTGACTGCTATGATCGTGCTCTTCAGCCCCTTTCCTTCAGTACTTGCACTTGATGCTCCATGTGCACACTTGGCTTTTTCTTCATGTACAGCTCTTCTTTGCTGCACTATCCTTAGAACAGCATGCTTTAGCAGCATCGGTGGCACAACTGTGCTTCTCCGTTTTAACTGTGGCATCCGCATCGGCTGCTTTTGTCTTATTGCCATTGATGTACCAACACCAACAAACAACATCATCAATAGTGTAAATGCAATGTTTTCATGATCGTTTGGTTTAATGAATAAGCCGAAGATACTCACATACCGTGCCTAAGGTTTCACTCAGCGGACAATCTTGATAAAAATCATGAAGATCGTGTTCAGTCATGCTTTCGGATCAGGTATTGCCGGGCATCTTCCAAGGACACCTTTCTTCCTTCGCTGAAAGCTACAATGAACGCGTCTTGGAAACCCATTCGATGTAATTCGTCTCTTCTCTCCAAGGCATTTCCATAGCTCTTAAAATTGCCAACGGTAAGTAAGGTCAGGTCTTCCAGGTTCATTTCGCTGATGCTATCCACCATCAGGTAAAAACGAGCCGACTCATCTGGCATCGATTCTTTGAAAGCAGCCAGCTGAATGCGGTATTCCACATCGCCTCGAATCTGAGATTTGGGCGATTTCTGGTCGAGCGCCACCACTTCCAACGGGTAGCGATCTTCGTCTGTAATGTTCACAATAAAGGCATCCACGTATCCTTCAGACTTTACTACATCGAGCATTTTCTGTGCTTGCGATCGGAATACGAAATTGCCGATAACATACCGGTAAACGCCATGCATGTCTACATACACCTCCACGTTCTTTAGTCCATCGAATTTGCGGGTCATTTGTGGTTCTAGCAATGCAGCTACCTGTACTCCATATAATGTAGAATAGGTTGAATATTTGTGAGGTTGTGTTTTAACGCGCAGGTCAGGTTTTACCAATCTATCTGGTACTTCCAATAATTGCAAGGTTGGCTCCTTGCACAGATTGGCCCACTTGCGGCCGTCTATCAGATAGTATTCATCTTCTTTCAAGAACTCTTGATCTTTCTCAAATACCTGTTCCAATCGGACAAGACTTTGCTTGGCCTTTTCGCAGTCTCCCATTCGGCAGTAAGCAAGGATCATGTAATAGAACAGATGCTCGGGCGGCCCTACTCCTGGATTATCCCAAAGCTCGGCAAAATGAGAATCGGCCACTTCTAGCAAGCGCGCCACACGTTTGGCATCTTTTCCTACAATTATCAGAGACACTCCCAACAGATAATTCACATTCGGATCAAGTGTGTCTTTGATGTAAAGCTCCTCCAGAATATCGATGGAGCGACCTGCATTGTGTTTAGCAATGTATAAACGCGCTTGATCGAAGGAGTTCCAGAATGCTTGATCTTTCTGATTCTGAGCACAAACAATGTCAGTTCCAAATACGATCTGGAGGATGATAACTGAGATCAGGGAAATGTACTTCATGCAGAAGATGAATTCCTTCTCAATTTAGCTCTGTTGCATCTCTATTCAACAGCTTCGAATAAAATGCTTTCAAGACCTTAATGTGAATAACCTCACTCGATCTTCACCCCCAAGTGCTCAAACACAAAAGCCCACACATCGGCACTTTCGTCTATGGTTTTGGATAGCGGTTTTCCTGCACCGTGTCCTGCATCAACATCAACACGGATCATTACTGGTAGGTCTCCGGTGTGTTTGTCCTGCAACTCCGAAATGAACTTGAACGAGTGTGCTGGTACTACTCTATCATCATGATCGGCCGTAGTTACCAACGTGGCGGGATAAGCCTGTGATTTTACATTATGCAAAGGTGAATATGCTTGCAATGCATTGAACTCATCCTTGTTATCGCTAGAGCCGTAATCTCCTGTCCAGGCCCAACCAATAGTAAACTTATGAAAGCGAAGCATGTCTTGCACCCCAACCGCGGGCAAGCATACTTTGTAGAGGTCGGGCCTTTGGGTCATGCAAGCTCCTACAAGCAATCCGCCATTACTTCTGCCAGAAATGGCCAGCTTATCTGAACTTGTATATTTCTCTTTGATGAGGTACTCTGCTCCCGAGATGAAATCATCGAACACATTCTGCTTTTTGAGCTTAGTGCCGGCCTCGTGCCATTCTTCGCCATACTCACCACCTCCACGCATGTTGGCCTGTGCGTAAATGCCGCCATTTTCCAGGAAAACCAACCTATCTGCACTGAAGCTAGGCGTAACGCTAATGTTAAAACCTCCATATCCATATAACAGACATGGATTGTTTCCGTCCAATTCCAAGCCTTTTCTGTGCACAATGAACATGGGTATCTTGGTTCCATCCTTACTTGGATAGAACACTTGCTTCACTTCATATTCAGAGGCATCGAAATCGATGGCCGGTGCTTTGAAGACCTCAGATTCACCTGATCTCATATCATACTTGAATATCGTTGTAGGATACGTGTAAGAAGTGAATGAATAGAAGGCAGTATTGCTTTCGCGACTTCCACTGAAGCCTGTGCTTCCTTTTGTAGGCAACTCAACCGAACGGAGAAATGTTCCATCAAGCTCATGAATGTTGATCTGAGAAGCAACGTCTTTCAAATAAGAACACACCAATTTGCCTCCGGCCAATTGTACTCCTTCCAATACCTCTACTTTCTGTGGTATCAGCTCGATCCAATTTTCGGGCTGCGGGTTCTTTACATCAATGCTTACTACACGATAATTTGGAGCACCGTTATTGGTGTTGGCCAATAGCTTTCCATCAACATGATCGAGAAGTCCGTACTCGTGATCGAAACCTTCGGCTATTTGTGTAAAACCCTCAGCTCCATCTGCCTTGTAATACAACTGTACACCACTTGTAGACTGCGATTCGAAGATCACCACAGCGTCTTCTGAATAAGGAGTCCACGCGTAGTAATTACGCAGAGGCTCGCTCTCGTTCCAATAAATGAGTTCGTCCTCGGCCTGAGACGTACCCAATTCGTGATAATACACTTTATGGAATTCGTTCTTACCGGAGTATGCCTTACCTTCTTCTGGTGCATCATATCTGCTATAAAAGAATCCGTTTCCTTTCCATGAAACACCAGAGAATTTCACCCATTTGATCACTTCATTCAATTCCTCTCCCGAATTCAGGTCAAGTATGTGAATCTCATTCCAATCAGATCCAGAGGCAGATAACTGATATGCCATGAATTGACCGTTTTTAGAAACGGACGTTCCACCGAGAGCTACAGTACCATCTTCGGAAAGCGTGTTGGGGTCAATCAGCACTCTGGGTTCTCCGTTCAGCGAATCTTGAACGTAAAACACGCTCTGGTTCTGCATACCATCATTCTTATAGAAGAAGAATTTGCCACCTTTTTGGAATGGTGTTCCGAAACGCTCGTAGTTATAAAGTTTTTCTAGCCTAGAATGGATCTTTGCCCTCTGAGGCAGCGTGCTCAGATATCCGAAAGTGAGTTCGTTCTGGCGCTTTACCCAATCTGCAGTCTCTTCAGAATTATCATCTTCCAACCATCTGTATGGGTCAGCGATCTTAGTTCCGAAATAATCGTCAATAACGGTGCTGTCTTTTCTGGTTTCGGGATATGTGAAAGCGGGCTTTTCAATTTTTTCGCAGGCCATAGAAGCCAAGAGTAAGAGTGGTAAATAGCGTTTCATACAAATTGGAATATGCCCGAAAGGTATCGAAACCTACCGTACAATGGCCAACCTAGATGAGACGCGTTCTGTGCCTAGATCAGCTTGAATGACATACAATCCACTACTAAGGGCAGATAGATCCAATTGAACCACATTGGATTTGCTGATCGCATTGAAGGAATTACTGTACACCGTTCGTCCTTCTACATCAAAAACTGTAAC
Source organism: Flavobacteriales bacterium (assembly GCA_018402015.1). Classification (GTDB taxonomy): domain Bacteria; phylum Bacteroidota; class Bacteroidia; order UBA10329; family UBA10329; genus UBA10329. The sequence goes on from JAGYJL010000027.1 coordinate 33,332, forward strand.
CTGTGCTTGTTCGGTTCCTTGCTCGATGCGGAGCCCGACCATTCCATCTGCAGTTGGGTTAGGATAAACATGGAATTCATCAACTTCCGATTCGGGAACAGAAGTGACAATAGAACTTCCCAAAAAATACTCTTTGGCCAGTTCAAAGGCATCTGGGCCTATGACCATACCCATGTGCCGGCCGGGAAGATCGTCAACGGGTGGGTGAATACCACCCCATATTCTGGAAAGGCTGCACTGATCCGAGGCATCGCGATAGGTTGCCCATTGCAAGGTAACGTCCTGACTAGGGCCTTCTTCAAACACCAGATATTCATTCATCGGAGCTTCAAACTCACCCATT
>JAGYJL010000028.1 GCA_018402015.1 Flavobacteriales bacterium
GAAGGGTGAAAACTACTTTAAGCCGAATATTGCCAAGTACCTAGCTGCGCAAACTGAAGAAGAGCACGTTGGGAATTGATTATTCAGAAAGACTGTAGATAACAAGCCCACTCAACAACTTCGGAACAACGTAGGTACTTTTAGGAGGCATTGTCTTCCCTTGATCGGAGATAGCGTAGAACTCCTCTCCTCTGACCGGAAAAAGAGTAAAAGCAATATCATATTTACCTGTATTGACGAGTCGCTCCAATTCCTGTGGACCTTTGATTCCAGGCACAAAGTTGATTCTACTATCGTTACGTAAATCTCGGATTCCTAGCAGAGGAGCAAGGATCCGATTTGATAGAATGCTAACGTCCAAAGAAGCTACAATCTCAGAACTTCTTCGATGCCTGTAAACCAATTTATACCAATTTCCGCCTAAGCACATTCCAAAATGGCCTGCTTGTTCTGGTTTGATCGGAATCTGCTCTTTGAAATGAACCTCAAAATCTTCGGAGAGTTCCTCTAAGAACTGTGCAACACCCTTATTACCAAGGTCTTTTACAATTCTGTTGTACTCAAAAATCTTCAACTGGTCATCTGGGAAGAAAATACCGAGAAAGTAATTCCATGGCTCGTTGCCTGAAACACCTTGCGAATTGACCCATTTATCGTGCGCTAAAAGCACAGACGATGCAGATCGGTGATGACCATCGGCTATGTAAACATGACTCAATAACCCGAACTTTTCAGCGAATTTTTCGGTCCACAAAGGGTCACTCACTTTCCACAGCTGATGTTTCTTTCCTTCATCATCTTCAAAATCAAGCAGGGGTGGATTCTGTTTGATGATCTCTGTAAGCAACTCTAAACTTCCGTTTCTGGGATATGTGAAGCAGACAGGTTCGGCATTTATTTCCACCACATCCAAATAATCTCTCAGAACCGCTTCCCTACTTGCAATGGTTTGTTCGTGAATTCGGATGACCCCACTATCATAATCCTCTACAGATGCACAGCCAAGAATACCTGTGAAATTCTGTTTTCCAATATGTTGGGTGTAGATATAAAAGCTGTTATCCGTATCCTGCTCAAGCGTGCATTCATTGAACAGCTGTTCGAAAACGGCTCGACTCTGAGCAAACAATTCTGGTGTGTTGGCTGGGCTTTTCTCACCAAGCTTGAACTCTGGACGAATCACATGCATGAACGACTCAGGATTGGTCTTGAGAATCTCTTTTATTTCCTTTTTGGAATACGACTCATACGACCTACTCACAACCTTAGACGCGTTGTCTGGTCGTGGGTGAATTCCCTTAAACGGTCTGACCCTTGCCATTTTTCAAAGATGATGAAATCAGCGGATTGCTTCGATGACCTTTTCGGCCAATTCAATTCCAACGCGCATTTGAGCCTCGTTGGTAGATGCGCCTATGTGAGGCGTGACAGAGATGCGCGGATGATCCAATAGTTCTGCCCTTGGCTTCGGTTCGTTTTCAAAAACATCTAAACCAGCAGCAGCAACTTTACCGGAATCAAGGGCTTTCAATAATGAAACTTCATCAATTACACCTCCTCTTGACGCGTTGATAAGTATGACCCCGTGTTTCATCTTAGCAAATTCCGTATCCGAAACCATTGCTCCATCTTTCGGTTTCGGCACATGAAAAGAGATGACATCTGCTTCTTTCAGAACATCATCAAATGAGACTGTTTTCAGAACCACATCCACGTCTCCAAAAAGATGTACGCTTAACGAAAGGCCAACTTCTGGAATGAAGGGGTCATGCGCAATCACTTTCATTCCTAATCCTAACGCCATTTTAGCCAAAGCCTGACCAATTCTGCCAATTCCTATTATTCCCAGTGTTTTTCCTTGGAGCTCGAATCCTTTCGAACAGCTTTTCTTCAATTTGCTGAATTCGGTCAAACCTGTTACAGGCATTTCCCTGTTAGAAAGCTGTAGGAATCTGGAAACCGTGAAAAGATGCGCCAGTACCAATTCTGCCACAGACTGCGATGATGCCGCTGGGGTGTTTACAACGGTCACCCCATTTGCTTCTGCAGATTTCAGATCGATGTTATCCAAGCCAACGCCCGCTCTACCGATCACTTTCAAACCACCGAAACTGGAGAGCTCTGCAGCCGTTATCTGCGTGGCACTGCGTACAAGAACTGCAACAACTTCATTCTGTTTGATAAAATCAGCTAGATCTTGTTGTGCAACTTTATCTGTTTGCACCCGAAAACCAGCATCCTCTAAGATTCGCTTTCCTTCAGAATCGATACCATCATTTGCTAAAATCAACGCCATTAGCCTTTCGTTCGTTCCAGTTCCTTCATTACATCAACCAACACCTGAACGCTTTCAACGGGCAGAGCGTTATACATGCTTGCCCTGAATCCACCCACGGAACGGTGTCCTTTCAGTCCGCTTATACGGGCTGATCTAAGCATAGCGTTGAATTCATCGGTCTGTGATTCATCGTTCAACACAAACGTAGCGTTCATCCTTGAGCGATCTTCAATTTCGGCTGTTCCGGCAAACAACGGATTTCTATCGATCTCTCCATATAGAAGATCCGCTTTTTGTTGATTACGCTTATCTATCCATGCTACTCCTCCATTCTTTTTCAACCACTCCAACGTAAGCATAGAAACATAGATTGCATATACGGGAGGAGTATTGAACATACTTTCTCCTTTTATATGAACCTGATAATCGAGCATGGAAGGAATATCTCGGTTCGTTTTTCCAAGCACTGAATCCTTTACTATTACCAGCGTAACACCTGCTGGGCCAAGGTTCTTTTGGGCACCAGCGTATATAAGGTCGTGATCAGCAACATTTATCGGTCTGCTGAATATGTCTGAGGACATATCTGCCACAAGAAGCGAATCCGTTTTGGGTGTATGGAAGAATTCTGTTCCGAAGATGGTATTGTTGGTGGTGTAATGCAGAAAATCCAACCCAGCTGGCACGGCATATCCTTTTGGTATGTAGTTGTAATTCTTATGCTCAGAGGATGCAATTACTTGAACATCACCAATACGCTTGGCCTCTTTGATAGCCTTGTTAGACCAAGTACCTGTATCTATATATCCAGCTTTTCCGCCAACCTTGAGCAGATTGAGTGCGCTCATATAGAATTGCAAACTTGCCCCGCCTTGAAGAAAAAGAACTGAATATCCTTCTGGAACACCTAAAGTTTCCTTTACCAAAGCAACTGCATTTTCGGTCATCGCAACGATCTCTTTACTGCGATGAGACATCTCTAAGATGGAAAGTCCGGTTCCTTCGTACTCCAATACAGCCTTGCTTGCCTGTTGAAAAACCTCATTTGGAAGGATACAAGGTCCTGCGCTATAGTTGTGAACCTTGGTTGTGGTGGGTGTGTTTGACATGTGTTTGATTTTGGTACCGCGAAAGTCATAAATAATTGGGAAAGAGCGAGTAACGTCTGAATTAAGTGTTGATTAACCTGTAAAATTCAACAACGAATTCCAGCAGAAATAAGCGCGTTGATCTGCTAAGTTCAATCGTTCGGGGACAATCGTTAATAACTTGTGGGCATATTTATTTGATTTGTTCGGTAGTTCGTGTTCATTTGTTCCTACATTTAATCAATTATTAACCAAAAACTATTTAAAATGGCTGAAGCTTATTGTGTAAAATGCAAAGCAAAGAGAGAGATGAAAGACGCTAAAGAAGTGGTAATGAAAAATCAGCGTAAAGCGTTGAAAGGAACTTGCCCTACTTGCGGAACAGGAATGTTCAAAATCTTGGGTAAGGCGTAAGCTAACCCCTCTTGTTCGGTATCAGATACCGATACGCTTTGCGGTCTACGTTGAAATACAAAGACCTTGAAGAAACAGAAGCCCCGATTCGGAATCCGAATCGGGGCTTTTAACTGATAGTGTATTCAACTTTATCTCAACGTCCGTTGATGTAGGCATCCAATTCTTCGATGGTCGATTCAAAATCGAATGCATCATTGAGTTTGTAATAGTTTCCAACGTCAAAGGTCTTGTTAAAAGCAAACTTAGCGTAGTTGAGTCTATCGTTCTCAAAATCAAATTGCATCATTATTCTTTTTACCTGATCAACAGTAAGGCAGTTTGCTCCTGTTACTTGTTTTGCCAAGGTCATTTTAGAATCAGAAAAGGTCTTAGAAGCAATAGAGCGTTCTGCATTGGAAAACTCGGTATTATCCATAGGCCACGGACAACCTATAGGGCCATTGTAACCTGGTAACACATAGTGGTCTGCAACGGTATTCGCCACTGGTGCTACACTAGTTGTTGTAGTAACAGATTCGCGCACAGTCATACTCCCTGATTGACCTGCGAGAAACGGATCGTTAACATTAACGTTCATGTTGAATCCAGGAACACCTACAGACATATTAACTCCACCATTATTCACAGAATTGGATTGTGTGATGCTGGATGTTGTGGTGGTTGTAGTAACCGTTTGGCTTACAGGCACCGCAGAAGGTGTAGCATGATACACAACTACTTGTTGATTGACAGGAGGTGCAGGAGCAAGATTCAAAGCTGTTGCGCTCTGAATTCTGATGGTGAGTTCCCCGTTTCGTTTTTCCGTGACCCTGTAAACGTACTCCATACCTGGCTCTGCGAAATAGATCTTCTTATCTATCTGCGCCTTATCACTGTCAAACACAATGCGAGCATCATATACAGGTTGGTTAAGATCGGTCACCCGTACATTGGTCATCGGTTGGTCATTCTGTTTCACCCCATTAAGGATAAGATAGAAGGGGTCGGGTTCGGTAGTATAAATAACCAAATCGCTGATTGGCTGGGCAAAACTGCTTAGCGATATTGCAACCAAGAATATTCCCAAAAGCTGTCTCATAGGTACACGATCAATGACCGTTTATATGTGCATTCAATTCATCAATGCTTGACTCGAAATCGAATGCATCATTCAATTTGTAGTAATTGCCAATGTCAAAGGTCTTGTTGTAGGCAAATTTGGCGTAGTCTAGTCTGTCAGACTCAAAATCAAATTGAGTCATTATTCTTCTAACCTGATCGGCAGTAAGACAATTGGCACCAGTAACCTGCTTGGCCATGGTCATTTTAGAATCTGAAAACGTCTTTGAGCCGATTGAACGTTCAGCATTGGAAAACTCGCTCTCGTCCATAGGCCAAGGACATCCTATTGGACCGTTGTAACCTGGCATCACATAATGATCGGCCGTACCATTAGTTGCCGTGGTGGTTGTGGTAGTGGTTGTTGTATAGGTTTCCGTGTAGGATTCGTTGATATTCACATTCATATCAATGCCCATTCCACCCATATTCACATCAATATCAACATCGGTGTTTTGAGCGGCAAGGGTTAATGTAGAGCACACGGCAAGAAGAGTAAACGTTTTTTTCATGATTTAGGATTTTAAAGTGAGCTTCGGCTCGTTCAAATTCAGTGCCAAATATATGGGAAAGTCAAATCCGAAAATCAATCTTTGAAGTCACCTGGCTTCGTATCCTCAGGTAGATTGTTCAAGCTTCTGTTCTTCGCGAACACATCGCGCAGCAGCAACCACTTACCTTTCTTGAACTCCAGCGCATCGTAGCTGAAATCTGGGCCATAGAATTGATACTGACCTTCGAAACGTGAATCTTCTGGCGCAAGATGATCCATTATGACCAAATTTTCCTTCTCATCGAAATTGAGGGCCATACTGGCATCGTTGGCGTATTCAAAGATCAACCTATGAGCAGGCAGATTCCTTTCTGTAGTGAAAACGGACGAACCCAGCATTACTGACTTACCCTGTACATTCAAAATATCCACAACCTTACGGTTGGTTATGTTGTCCTTCCCGTCCCAACCAAGAAGCGTATAAATGGTCTTACCCTTGAACCTATTAGTAAGTATCCTGTAGTACAACGCACCGTACCAAGCGTTCGGACGAATCGGTTTTCTTTCAATTCGATCCCATTCTTCACCACTGTCCTCAAAAACAGTTACAACACATTTTGCCTTATCAACCTTGTGCCGCATAACGCAATAGTACTGGAATTCTCCATTTTCGAAGGCAACGTTCCAGCAGATGAGTTTCACAAGTCCATCTTCAGAAGATAGCTGACCCAGAAAGGGTACCGAATCCAATTGAACATTGAAATGGGTAGGGTCGGAATAGAATTCTGTAAAGGTTTTTTCCAATTTGGATGAGACCATTACTTTTTCAGAATCCTCCCCGTTTCGTAACACTTCAAAGATGTTCAACACGGAATCTCGTCCTAATTGAGCAAAGCCGAAGTACGGAAATGAGAGGAGTAAAAAAATAACTGAACGGACCATGTATTCAGATACGGAGGAATGAATTGAAAATTGCATAAAAAAGGCGAGAACAAGTCTCGCCTTTCAAAATCCTTGCCTCTATTTCAGAGGTGTAATGATGCTTTTTTCTGAAGGTTTTCTTCTGCAGTGTGTGGGTTATCTTCATCATCCACACAGCAATCTACTGGGCAAACAGCTGCGCACTGTGGCTCATCATGAAAACCAACGCACTCGGTGCATTTATCTGTTACGATGTAATAAACGTCCATTTCCTTAGGCTCTTGTGCTGCATCGGCATCAGCAGTAAAACCACTGAATCCTTTGAACTCTCCTTTTACAGAGGTTCCATCAGAAAAACGCCACTCGGCACCACCTTCGTAAATGGCATTGTTAGGGCATTCTGGCTCGCACGCCCCGCAGTTAATACACTCATCCGTTATCTTGATAGCCATCTTGTCTCGCTTTTAATGTAAGAGGTTAGTTTTGCGGCCTCAAAGATAGTACACGGTCATGAACCATCAAGAGCGGAAAGCCGCATTTATTCGATTAGGAGAAGTTTTAGGATCAATTTCCGAAAACCCACAGGAAAGCGATTGGGCAGCGGCTTTTAATCGGGCTGAGGCAGAGAACAGATGGTTTACGCAGGAGAACATTGCAATTGCACTACGCGGAATTGCGTTCATGCTGCAAGACGAGAAGCTTGAGAAGTGGCTTTCGGCCTACTCTGATCTGCCAGAAAAAGGCGACAAGCGAGTTGGATTGATCATGGCCGGAAATATTCCGTTGGTTGGTTTTCACGACCTGTTGTGTGTGCTTGCTTCCGGAAATACTGCTGTGGTAAAACTGTCTTCGCAGGATGAGATTCTTCCGAAGAAGTTACTTGAAACCATTGCGGAGATTAGTCTGGAACTTGCTGAGCGAATTGAGTTGAGCGATGGAAAATTGGAAGGTTTTACTCACGTCATCGCCACTGGCAGCGACAACAGCGCTCGTTACTTTGAGTACTATTTCGGGAAGTTTCCCAACATTATCCGCAAGAACAGGAACTCCATTGCCATCATCAATGGCGATGAGTCGCTGGATGAACTGCGCGCATTGGGCAAGGACATCTTCCGCTATTTCGGACTGGGATGCCGCAATGTTTCCAAGGTTTATCTCTCAGATAAAGTAGATCCTAGAACGTTTTTGGCTACGTTGGAAGACTGGAATCCAATAGGGACTCACAACAAATATTTTAACAATTACGAATACCACAAGGCTATTTTCCTCGTGGAGAAAATGGCTCATCTGGACAATGGTTTCCTGCCGCTTAGGTGTCAAAATGAAGTGGTTATCAGATTCAATGCGTGGTGCATCGAAAGCTCTTTTCTGTTCCATTTAAATCCCAGTTAAATGGCCTTCTTACTTGGCTGAAAATCACATGTTCGGACGCTCATCTGGTAAAAAACTGGATGAATAACTTGTTTTGAATAGGTTCGTAATGACTTGGCTATCAATATCAAAACTCTTCAATCCTATCCGACCTAGGACGATAGATGGAACATCGCCATCGCAACTTGATATCCCATGCAACATTGACCCTTCGCGTTTTGTTCTGCATTATTTTCAAATGATGGCTGCCTCAATTCATCCAATCGGGGTTTTTCAAGATAGAGCTGTTATCCGTTTATCCGTAACTGGTCCAGTTTTGATGGCACCTCCTCTCCCTGGTTTGGGACTAACATCTCCCCGACCTTTTCTCGCGGAAGGTTGAATCCTCAAAAGGTTTTTCTCTGCATAGTTTTCTTCATCCATTGGGCAACCCGAACTACACTGCCTTTTTTATCGTGCACCGTTTCTGTTCGACATTCGTTTCATCCATCCAGAAATTCAGGAATGCGCATTGGTTGGATCGGCATCATTCTGTCTAAGCAATCCAAACCCAGATAAGCAATCAATGTTCATTTCTGATGTAACCGAAAATTTCTGTTCAAACCATCGAGGACCGTTAAGTTGGCCACTCATTTCTTCGGTCAAGGTCACAATTGACAGACTATTCTCCAGAATTGTGGGATTATGCGGATGGTGTTGATACGATGGCGTTTTTATTGGGCTAAAGAGAAGTCAAAACCGAGTACACTTTCCTCAGCGGCAGACCCATCACATTAAAGTAGCAGCCATCAATTCTATCAATACCGATGTAACCGATCCACTCTTGAATGCCGTATGCACCGGCCTTATCCAATGGCTTGTATTTCTGCACGTAGAAATCAATTTCATCTTCGGTCAGTTCTCTGAAATGAACTTCCGTTCTATCAAAATCTGAAATAACCTGGTCTGAGGTTCGTACAGTGATTGCGGTATAAACCTCATGAGTTGCTCCGGAAAGTAGTCGAATCATGCGCTTGGCATCTTCCAGATCAACAGGTTTCTGAAGCTCTCGGTCATTGAGCCAAACAATGGTGTCGGCTGTGAGAACGATTTTTCCTTCTAGTTCTTGCTCGGAGAATGCACTGGCTTTTAGTTTGGAAAGAAACATAGGGATCTCCTCACGCTTCAGATCATCTGGATAAACCTCCTCCACATTCTTCGGATGGATGGAAAACTCAAGCCCTAGTTCTTCCATCAGCCATTTTCTGCGTGGCGAAGCTGAGGCCAGAATCAATTCTTTCCCTTTAAGATCGATCATTCCAGTATTGTTCTGAATACGGCCATGGACAGAATTCCTGCAACCATAATGAACTTTGCCATGCTGCTTGCACGATGAAATGCCGCTGGGGTGGTGCTTCGTAAAACCTGACTTACGAGCAAAACTGAAGGTACTTGCACGGCCAACAGGAAGTAGAGGAAAATGACCATATCGTTCTCTTGCCACCAGGCCATTTGAAGTCTTCCAACTGAACCGATCAGCAATGCAATCAATCCGACAACAAGCAACTTAGTAGGCTTAATTCCTAACACCACTGGCACGGTTCTGCATCGGAGTAGGCTATCGCCCTTCAGGTCTTCCATATCCTTGATCATTTCGCGGATAAGCGTAGTGATAAAAGAAAAGAATGCAAAGGCCATTAGAATGGGCGACCACGGGAGTTGCATCCAACTATCTGGTTGGCACATGATATACAGATACATTGGCATGAATGGCACAAGCGCTGCAAGCAATGCAACCACCACGTTACCAATAAGGAATTGTCTTTTGTATGAATATGAGTAGAAATACAGCCCTCCAGCCGCCAACATGAACACCAACGAACTGGAAACATTACCTAATTGCCAACACAGAAAAATACCTAGGCCCAAACCTAAGGAGCCAAGGCCGTAGTATAGATTCCATGCGGTTTCTTCGGAGATTTCTTTACCGATGATCAACTTATCTGGTTTGTTGACGCGATCAATGTCCTGATCGAATATATCGTTGACAACATTTCCTGATGCGGCTATGAACATGGTTGCCAAGGAAACCAATAACCATTGTAGGCTCGTAATACACGATTCAACGCCAGAAAACTCGACAATAACATCAACCAATTGGGTTTTGACCAAAAGGAATATGAGCCCAATAATGAGCACGTTGGGCCAACGAACAAGTCGTAGATAGGCCATCAGAACCGATTACTTCTTTTTGCCTTCGGATTCGGCCTTGGCAGCCTGCTCGGCATCGTAGATCTCATTCAATCCGGCAACAACATCTCTGGTAATATCCAAAGCTGGGTCTCCGAGTAGTATTCCTCCTGCTTCACTAGAATATGCGAGTACGTAGGTGAATGCATAATCCTCGTTATACTTCTTGAGAAAAGCCTTGATGTTGTCCTGAACCAGTTTGGTGCCCTTAAGTTCCTTGTCAAGAAGGTCGTTCTGTAGCGATTGTTGTAGTTCGGAAATCTCTTGGTCGGCCTCTAGAGAGAACGACTGCGCATTCTGCTGCAAACTTTGAAGTTCTTGCATTTTCATGTTGCGCAACGCTTCATTCATTGTGCGGCCTTTGCTTTCGAAATCTGCCGCTTTGGTCTGCAACTCAACAGCCATCTGCTCAAGTTGCTTTTCTAAAATAGCGGTACGTTGCTCTACTTTTCTTCCTGCCTTGTCTCTATCTCCTTCCAATTCTGATTGGATATCATTGATCAGTTTGTAGGAATTCCACAACGAATCTGTGTTCACATAAGCGATTTTCAGCTTACTGGAAACGCTATCTACAGCAGCAGCATCTACCGTATTCTTACGTGCAGCAGGCTTCTGATCGGCAAAATGCAAATAGAACAGTACCGCAATGGCAACTGCAAGAACAGCGTTGATTATAAGCGAGAGATTTTTCATGACACCATTTAATTTGGGCGCCAAAGGTAACCGTTCTGTTGTGTTGTGCTAAGATGCTTTACGCAAAGCTTCGAGCGATTCTCGAATGTGCTTGGTTGGACTTAACTGCGAATCGAAGGTGTGAATCACTTTTCCTTCTTTATCAATCACATAAGTGACGCGTCCGGGTATCATCCCAAATAGGTCATAAGCACCATAAGCTTTCCGTGCCTTACCAATTGGATCGCTTAAGAGAATGAAGGGCAAACGGTGGTGTTCGGCAAAGCCGGAATGACTTCCTGTGCCATCGCTACTAATGCCAATAACCTCTGCGCCTACTTCTTTGAAATCTTCGTAACTATCTCTGAAAGAACATGCTTGTGCCGTACAACCAGGCGTTTCGTCCTTTGGATAGAAATAGACCACCACGCTTTGCTTACCGCGGAAATCGCTCAACTTCACAAGATTTCCGTCCTTGTCTTTCAATTCGAAATCTGGGGCAGTATCGCCCGCTTTCACTTTTCCCATTTCAATCTTTTATCTGTTAGGCCCAGTGCGTAAAAAGCTTTCTGAGCGTATTTGGTTTAAACACCTTCTATTCGTTTTAGTTCTTTCATAATGAGTCTGGTCACCTCTTCGCCTTGCACGTACACCATAAGATGCGAACCGCCTTCTACCGGAATGGCATTCTGTATTCTGCGGTACGGGAACATTCTATCAGCAGTACCATGAATGTGAGCAATGCGCGTTTCATCGCCTTTTCCGCGCCATTTTGGGGCATGCAGTATTGCCCACCGAAGGAATTTATCGTTCTGATCATGGAACATCTGAATCATGTGGTCCGCATCTCCTTGCAAACGTTTCTTCTGAGCCATCTTCCAGAAAGAACTGAACCTGTGCATGGCATTAGGTGGCATTAATCCTTGGATAGGGAAAACCCTACCCAAACGGAGAATGTTGGAGCGCTCGCGGTGATGCTTGATGCTGGAAACCAGAATAACCTGCAGTTCGGGCATGAACGTGGTCATTTCCGAAGCCAACATTCCGCCTAGCGAAAGGCCAATTACAACTGGATTCTGTGCCTGTAGAATGGGCTCGGCCATTTTACGGGCATAGGTGTGCATGGTATCTTTCCATTCAGGAATGATCCACGGCAAGTGTGTCTGCTCATAACCATCAAGATTTATTCGATCAAATGCCCGATGATCGGCACCAAGTCCGGAAATGAAAAAAATGTGTGGCTTTGACAAGGATTACTGATTAAGCATGATTGAATATTGATTAACCGTTACTTTGAACAGCCAGATCTTGGAACAATAATAATCCTTAATAACCGACCAATTATCCTTACAACTTGGCCAAACTGAAATTAGACCTACACGAGATCTTCAATAAAGGTTGGAAGATCGACCAAGCACTGAACGACATCATTGATGAAGCCGTTGACAAACGCATTCCATTGATTGAGATCATTCCTGGAAAAGGAAGTGGACAACTGAAGAAGAAAGTGATCCGCTTTCTAGAGCAGAAGCACATTAAGGCCAAGTATCACCGCATTGACAAGGACAGTAAGAATTTCGGGAGGCTGTTTGTGCGGTTCAAGCATTAACCCGCTTCCCGGTACTCCCCCTCTCTAGGGGGAGAATGGTACTCCACTCCTGGCAAGGAGGGGCTGGGGGAGCTCGATCAGAACCCCGTTGCCTGCCACATCATTTTCTTGATGCGCGCATCGAAATAGGCCATTTTCTCTTCTTTCTCTAAACGAAGAATGTCATTCTCCAAGGGAATGATCGCGTCCATACCACAAGCTACCTGTAGCGTTCCTTTCATATCAATGAGACAATAGAAACCGGAACGGTTTACAATAGCCAATCCGTTGGTAAAGTCGTTTGCTTCTGCATATTCAGGTTTAATGGTCATCTCTCCTGCATCGTTGATGTAGCCCCAAGATTCGCCCATCTTCACGGCCGCCATTCCTTCCGAAAAACCGCGAGTATCGTCATACTGAAATGGTATGACCTCAATTCCGGATTGGTTGAAGAAACCGAACTTACCGCCTTTCTTGGCAGCGAATCTTCCATCTTTTATAGGGTCGATAAGTTCAAACTCAAAAGCCTTTAGCTCCGTTCCGGTCTTATCAATAACGCCATATTTCTTTCCTTTTCTAACAACGGCATGGCTATCCTTGAACTCAAAACGAACCATCTCTTCTGCGGTGCCGTCATAGTTAAGTGCAATAACCTCATTGCCGTATCGATCTATGTACCCCACTTTTCCATCCGAAAGCACGGACGCCAAGCCTTCAGAGAAATCGCCAATAAGATCATACTTTACCGGGGTAATGGAATCTCCTGCGGGATTGATCAGCCCCATCTTCCCGTTGCGGCTTACACGCGCCAGACCATCAATGAAGCGTTCGGCCTCATCATACTGACACCTTACCACCACAGCACCTTTTGTATCGATGAAGCCTTTTGATCCGCGCAGACCAATAACGGCCAAACCTTCCGAGAAATCCCAGGCCTCTTCCAATTTCAAAGGAATAACCGCATCGCCTTCTGGGTTCACAAAACCATAAAGTTCGTTCTGCACCACACTGGCCAAACCGTCATTCACATCATAAACCTCATCGTATGTTATTGGAATGCGCACTTTCCCTTCCTTGTCTATCATTCCCATGTAGTCGCCCCGGCCAACTATGGCCAAACCATTACGAAATGCTTCTGCTTCATCGTTATTGAATTCGATAACGGTCTTTCCGCGTTTGTCGATGTAGCCCCAACGCCCGTTCTTGAAAACCGCGGCCAAGCCTTCGGAGAAATCGCCCGCATTGTCGAAATCGAATGGAATGACGGTCTTTCCTGCTCTGTTCACAAAGCCGAATCTTCCATCCTGCTCCGCAGGAAACAGTTGCATGGTAAGTACGCTCAATTCATCATCCAATTCGCCCATAAAAGGGTAATCTGGATATTCCAGTTTGAATTCCGCCAAGGTTTCCGCGCTTAGATCGGGAGTATACAATCGGAACAGCTTACGCCAAGCATCATTCACATAAGGGCTCTCTGGGTTGAGTTTAATGAACTCATGAATGGACTTTACCGTGGCATTCTCCATGGACTTCTCGAAGATGAGGTCGTTGGCCTTCCGCTTGTATGGCGAATCAGGATAATCTGCAATGAACTTGCGGTAGCTGGCAACAGCACCATCTTTTGTTCTATCCTCAAACAGCAGTTTTTCAAACAAGGACTTTGCCTCTACCGTTTCGGGAGCATTCGGATGGTCGCGCAAAAACTTCTCTATCGGCTTAATGGTTCCTGCGCCCTTTGCAGCCTCGAATGCAAGTGTTGCTTTCAGGTCGAGTATTTCCTTTTTCTGTGGCGCTGATGGAAAGCGTTTCAGAAAAGACTCGCAGGCCTGTATGGTGCGTTCTTCAATGGTCTCATCGGTAGCGTACATGTAAACCATTACGCGTAGTCCCTCAACTGACTTGGCGTTAACGCCATACTCGCCTGCTTTTTCCTGTTCCTTTTCGGAGCTGAGTCGCCAATAATTCTGCGCGCGTTTGGCATAGATCAATGCCGTATCTAGATTATAAAAGGGATTCTGTCGTGTTACATGCACCATGCACAGCCCATAATTTCCAACCAAATGGTCTTTTTTCTCTGCTTTGGTAAAGAGTTCTTTGGCCTTGAAATAATCTTTCATCTCCAATGCTTCAAAAGCCTTTTCAATAACACCGGCCTGTAGTTGTAAACCACTTAGCATTGCGAGTGCGAAGGCGAAAATGAAACCGATATGAAACCGCTTTAACTGCATGGACCGTTTGTACTGTGGGGCCACAAAAGTAACACTCGCAACATTCTAGACACAGGATGCGCGTCAGTACTTTATATCGATGCTGGAAACAATGTCTTTGAGCTCGGAAATGATCATGGCCGTGGCGCCCCAAACGATGTGACCATCAACCTTAAAAGATGGCGTACGAAGTTTGTATCCGGTGCTAAGTAGAATCTCTGTTTCGTCAATGATGTCATCGCGCAGCAGGTAACTCAGCTCAGGAACATGAATGGATTCAACCTCGTGCTGATCTGGAATAAGCAATGGTGGCTTGCTCAAAATACCCAGAACCGGGTAAACCAAAAAGTTGCTTGGCGGAATGTAAAGCTGCGTCAATTGGCCTATCACCCTGACTTCATCGGGTTTTATGTTCACTTCTTCTTCCGCTTCCCGGAGGGCTGTCTGAATGATATCAGCATCCTGCTCTTCCACCTTTCCGCCCGGAAAACTGATCTGTCCGCTGTGTGTGCCATCGTAATCAGGCCGTTTCATCAGCACAGTTCGTATAACCCCATTATCCGGATAAAGCGCAATGAGCACTGCCCCCACCTTGGCATTCTTCACATCCATATTAAAGGATGCGGCTGCCTTGGCGCGCAAGTTGCTGGCCATTTTGAGCTGCGCAACAAGCCCTGGCAAAGGCGAGGCCATCCTTTCGGAGAGGCGGGCGGTGAGTTCATCCATCATGACGCGAACAAATTTGGGTATTTGTTTCTTTAATTGCTCTTTACCTGTCATGCTCATGAAGGGAAGCATCTCCATTATCGTACTCCATAAAGCGAAGAGATTCCTCGTTCCTCGGAATGACAAACGTCAGAGAATTTTACTGGAAGAGCTTTCACCATTAACAGACTAACTTTGTCTCAACAAATTGTGCAGATGGATACGTACGGACCCGAACATTTAAAAGCAACATTCTACTTAGACAGCGACAATCCCGAAGTTGTTGCGTTTGCCAAACAAAGCATTGGCGATGCAACAACAGACAAGGAAAAGGCTGTGAAGTTGTACTATGCCGTTCGCGATGGGTTCCGCTACAACCCTTACAACCTACGCATGAAGCCTGAAGAGGTGACCGCGAGTCACCTACTGCGCGCTGGCGATGGCCATTGCATTGATAAGGCCATCTTCTTGGCTGCTTGCGCCCGCGCTGTGGGCATTCCATCGCGTTTAGAGTTTGCTGATGTGATCAACCACATAAGCAGCGAAAAATTTGTGGAGATGCTGAAGAGCGATGTCTTTGCCATGCACGGGATCACCCAACTTTATATTGATGGTAAGTGGGTAAAATGCACGCCAGCCTTCAATAAGGAGTTGTGCATGCTATTCAATGTAGAACCGTTGGAGTTTGACGGGGTAACAGATAGCATGTTCCACGAGTTCGATAACAAACACAACAAATTCATGGAATACGTAGCGCAGCATGGCGTGTTCGATGACTTTCCGCGCGAATATTTCGTGGCCGTGATGGTGCTCAACTACCCACATCTGTTCAGTTACGGGCAGCTTAGAGGGTTGTTGGTAGACGAGCATGCGCCCGTTTCGTAAAATAGCCCTGAATTCGGTTCGAAATCGGTCAATCTGACCTCCGTTTCGCCCTTTTCGATTCGGAAATCGGTCATCCGACCTCTATTTTGCCCCTTTGATTCGGAAATCGGTCAATCCGACCCTGTTTGTCGCTTACGAGTCCGTAAGGCACTGTTCAGAGCTCATTTTGTACGCTTACGGGCCTGTGGCAATTGTTCAGACCTCATTTTGTATGCTTACGGGGTCTGTCAGAGGCAAATCTCGGGATCCTCCATTTGGACGTTGACAGGTCTGCTCAGGAGGGCAAACTGCCCCCATTTGAACATTGACAGGTCTGTCAGAGGGCAAACTGACTTCCATTTGGACAGTGACAGGTCTGCTCGGTGGAGGGCAAACTGACCTCCATTGACGTTGACAGATGGCGTAACCTTACTGATGCATCTTGATGATGCTCGCTCAGACGTCTGCGAGTTTTTTGAGTTCGAGAAAGCTTCTCCAGCATGTCGAGGTGTTCTTGCATCATCTCTGGTATGCCGTTGCGCTTATGCACCGGTCTGCAAGGCTTTGGGATGGTCGGTTAGAATGTTGGCGGCAGTCTTCTTGATAAGAGGTTTGAGGATGTCGAGACTCATGCCGTTCTTCTCCAGAATTTCTTCGACAATGCGTAGAAATGACTGGTGAAAATTGCAGGCAAAAACAGCTGCAATGTGTGCGATCTACGTTGCTCGAACTCAAAACCTGAACGTTATCGCTGGATAGAACGCGCCAGTTCCAGCATGCCTTCGTTCCACTTGGAATTTCTTCAATGCAGAACGGTACTTCTTCATGTTCACTTCCGAACCCCGATGCATGGTCTGCAAGGGGTAGAAAAACCCCAATCTGTCCGAAGCATCGCCCAAAGCCGACATCGAACTGAACCAGATGTATGCACCACCACTTTCCCGGGGGCAGAAGATCCTGCTGGCCACTCTCTGGCAATGGCATCGTCCTTCACCGTAACGATCACAATGTCCGTTTCGGGTCCGGAATGGCCTTGAAATCGGTGGTGAACTGACAGCCTAACTCAAAGCCCAAGCGTTCGCCCTGTTTTTCATCCCTACACGAGCAGCAGCAACTGTTGCCCGACCGCTTCAGCGCCTTCCTAAGTGAAAGGCCACATGTCCAGCACCTATAAGGACTACACTTTGGTTCGAGAGGCATGGTGCGAAGTTAGTAGAACACAGATTTAATCGATCAAACGGATTTTCGCTGATATTAAGACCTTACCATTGCAAACAAATTATTCATGGCAAAGAGTGTTCAATATATAGTTGATGATGCAGGCAAGAAGAAGTCTCGCGATCATTCCGTTCGAATGGCAAAAACAGCGCAAGAAATTGGACGAGTTGCAGAATAAATTGATGGCTCAGACCATCACCGAAGGCGTTTGAAATGAAGAATGCGCAGAAAAAGGAAAGGAACTAAAAACCTGTCTGATTTAATACGAATGTTAAGGTAAAGCTGGCAAGGGCTTTCAGCGGCAGGCCAAGAAACTCATCAAGAAATTCCTTCCTCAAAAGGAATTATGAGACCTTGAGACCGAACTTACTGAAAACCTGAGCACGGCACACCGCTCGGTCAGAATGTATCTGGTCATCTGTTTGAAAATTTCTGCCAAAAGGAAAAGGCAAAAGCGGTGGCAGCTAGGGTAATCACCTATTTGGAGACCGTTCTAAATATTGAAGAAACGACCGTTACCTTATTACGCATCTACACAAGAGCGAAACAGTGCCATAATTACCAATAAGGAACTTTCAGGCCGTATCAAGAACCTTGACCAGCAACTGATAAGCACAACGTTTTTGGTTCGAGAGGCATGGTGCGAAGGTAGTTAGAACACGGATTTTGCGGATTGAACAGATAAAAAGTGACTTTATTTTATATCTGTTCAAATCAGTTTCATCAGTGCAATCAGTGTTCTACGCCTTCAACCTCCTTCGTATCGCCATCACCGTACCGATGATCATCACCAAGCAACCCGCCCAAAGGATGTTGATCCACGGGAAGATCATGGCTTTCATCACGATGAATTCCCTGTAAGCATCTGGCTTTTCGTAGAGTGCAATTTCGGCTTTACCTTCATCGGGCAACACCTTATTGAGTATCAATCGAAATCCTAGATCCTCCATTTCTGCCGGAATTGGAATGGCCATGCGGTCACGAATCACGTACACGGGTGTTAGCTGCGTTCTCTTTCCAGAGATGTCTAGCGCAGTAAGGTCGGCTGCCACGGCAATATCGCCTTCCTGCAGCTCGTATTTCGTGCGGTCTACATCGAGGTTGAAACCGTTGAAGATGATCAGCGCCTGCCCTGCAAAAAGGGTATCGCCAGGTGCCAACTGCTTGGTGCTGGTGTTCTTGTATTCCTCTGGCTCTTGCTTGGCCTCTTCGGTTTCTACCTCTGCGTAGGTTACAAAACTGTAGATGTCCTTATGGCCGAAGTGCTTGGTGTCTGGTTCTGCCACATTGCCCATTCGTGGATTTGTCTGAACCCGAGGATAGAGCGAGAACTCCAGATTATAACCGTTCTCGGTCTTCGTCAGATAATCCACTTGATAGAAAACGTTCACGCCTTCCTTCTTCTTGCCCACATAGGTCACGAAATATTCAGCCATACGAAGCGTGTCTCCCTTCATCATAAGGATGTTTTCCCGATTGCTGAAATCGCCCTCTGAACCTAGACTTTCCACATCCGTTCCAGACGTATTCATGGAAATGACCTGGGTTTTGGATGTGCTGAGGAAGGCTCCAAGTAAGATCATCCCAAATCCGATGTGCGCCACTGATGCCCCAGCGATCTTCATTTTGCCTTTCAGCAGTTTCAACCAATAGTACGTATTGGCGAAAATGAGGAAGAGCGATGTGAACAACATGGCGATGTACAGCACATTGCGATAATGCATGGCATAACCGATCAGACCTGTGAAGATCAACGACACCAAAAACGGAATTGTAAGACCTTTAGTGATCTGCTGCGGCTCAGTCTTTTTGTATTTAAAATACTGCGTGACCGCAATAAGAATGGACAACATGATGGCCAGCGGAACCTGAAAACTGTTGTAATGCGCAATCGGATCGAGCGGTGGCGCCAAGTTGGTTCCGAAGAGTTTGTTCCACACCGGAATGGAGGTGGTGAACATGATCTGGAAAGAGGAAATGACCAGTACCAGTGCTCCAATGAACATCCAGAACTCACGCGAGTAAAGGCTATCCTCATCTTTCGATTTTGGAATTTCCTTCCAACGGACGATGAGCAGAATGATGGCAAGAAAAAGGAACGCCAAGAGGTAAACCAACAGCTGACCAGACATTCCAAGATCGGTGAACGCGTGTACCGAAGTATCGCCCAAAATTCCACTTCGCGTGAGGAAGGTGGAATAGAGAATGAGGATGAAGGTGGAAACCGTCAGCACAAAGGTCATGATGAGCGATTGTCCACGGTTCTTCTGAATAACCATGACATGGGCCGCACCAACAAGTGTGATCCATGGAACGAGACTTGAATTCTCCACAGGGTCCCACGCCCAAAATCCACCGAAACTCAAGGCTTCATAGGCCCACGCACCGCCCATCAGAATGCCCGTTCCGAGTATCATCACTCCGAAGAAGGTCCATGGCAAAGCAGGCTTCATCCATTCGGTATATTTTTTCTTCCAAAGTCCGGCTACAGGAAGGCAAATGTGGAACAAGCGTGCTGGCGAAACCAAGGGAACAGTGTGGGTGGATGAATGGTCATCCAATAGTTCTGAAGCAATGATTGAGTCCTGGCCATCCAATCTATCCAAGTAGCTGGCGTTCTGTAGGGAAGGCAGATTCATGAAATCGGGATGCTCAGTTGTAAGAGAAATGGCGCTTCCAATGCGAATCACATCGCCCAGGTTCACACCCAAAACCATCGATACCAAGAACATCTGCACCATGGCAAACACCGGACATGACAGGTGCTTCCAAGTTTTGCTGTTTTTAAGGATGGCGCTACACGGCATGCCAGAACAGCCAAAGCAAGAAGCTTCCCTCCTCCTGTCCTTCCCAAAAGCTGAGAGTATGTAGCGCATGGGCATTTCAGGAATTGGAATGCTGCCATACATAATGGTACTGAACATGCCATTGTACAGCATGTAAAGCAATGTGCCGATAATGCTGAAAACCGATATGATGTGTGGGCTGAAAGCCATGAAAGCAGTTTCCACTCGCTGAAAGCTGCGTCATTCTGATGCAAACGCATAACCGACAGCAGCAACCAATGCCGAAACAAAACGCGATGATGATGCTGAGCTGACCGAGTTGGCCTGCCCAAAGATGTTCTCCGATGTAGTTTATTTCCATTAGGTATTGGCGCCTTCTGCGGTGAATTCTTGCATTTCACCCGGTTGTCCTTCGTTGTATTTCGAAGGGCACTTCATCAGAATCTTAGATGCTTGAAACGTGTCGTTCCGTATTTCCCAACCAGCACGATCTGCTCAGACCGCTCAAAATCCTGCGGCTTTGAGCCCGCAAAAATGTACCCAATTGCTCTTCACCGTTATTATCGATCATGTGGAAAGCGAACAGATTCGCATCCACCTCAGGGTCATAGGTCATCTCGGCCTCCTTATTCAGTTGGCCAACCACGTGATATCTTCCAGGATTTTCCATCGCCTCGCTGAAGTTCGAATATGTACCGCTATCCGAAACCGTACTCAATATCGCCCCAATGGCAATGGCAAGTTGACAATGATGGCTAAGATGTGTGTGTTTTCTTCATTTCTCCTCTTTCAATCTTGGTCAACCTGCGGTCGATGGTTATGAGAACAACCAAACCGATGAAACGACGCGATGACGCCTACAACCACATATATTTTTCCGTTTTCATGAAGAATATCTGCCATTTCACGTCTTGAGCAAAAGCAGGAGTCAGGCAAAAAAGCTATAAGGCCAAACAAGTATTCTCATCAAACTTTTCATCGAGTAACTATCTTTTATTGCATATACAAAGTCTTGGAATTGCGTCACCCTGAACTTGTTTCAGGGTCTTAATGAGCGGGTTGAAAGATGCTGAAACAAGTTCAGCATGACCGAACCTGTTGTTGCCGTTTGGAAATTGAGACCTCGTTGTTCATTTCACCAATTCATTTTTCTTCTCAATCGATTTCATCCGAACTCTCGATAGCCATCAACCAAACGCCCAAAAGCGTCCAACCGATAATACGGATAGAAACGTTTCATGTTATTATTGAGGTCAACCACCGAAACCGG
Organism: Flavobacteriales bacterium; assembly: GCA_018402015.1. Taxonomy (GTDB): domain Bacteria; phylum Bacteroidota; class Bacteroidia; order UBA10329; family UBA10329; genus UBA10329. The sequence continues at coordinate 21,206 of JAGYJL010000028.1, forward strand.
GATTTCCTCCGTTACCGATGTAAATCCGTCGGTCATTCGCGGCAGCACCATGATAAAAACCATGAACATGATATAGGCGAAGATGTTGTAAACGGCCGGAAACACGTCCACGTTTCTGCTCGTCCATGCTTCCACGCAAAACGGTGTAAGCCAGATAAACAAGCATTCCCATAGCAACGCCATTCAATTTGGCATCGCCTGTCCAATATGTTCCCAAGCATTCTTAGCCCAAAGCATGCCGGTAAGCAATCCAGCGCCCATGAAAAGCGCCACGTTTATTCCTTCTTCAGAAGCGATAATGTCAGGAACGTTCATCGCCTTTGGCAAGGTGAATGATGCTGTGTGGGGACCAACGAAGCGGTGAGAATCATCATCATCCTGAACCATTGTGTTACATGGTAGTACAGGTTTCTAATTGTTTCGGTGCAGAATCGGCAACTTCTGGAACGTCTAAGATCATCCTAGCGGTCAGGAGAAAAAGACAAGCACAATGGCAATCCACTTCCACCAGGCCAGTCCCAAAATCTGTGTTGACAGTTTCTCCGATCTCTGCATCGATGTATGGGTAATTTAGATACGTTTTACCCTCTTTTTAATCGCGCCAAAGGTAGGGAAATAGAATATAGCTAAGTGGCCAGAACGATCACAACGACACATTAAGACAATTATAAGATTGTAGGTAGCTCACAGATGGGTCGAGACCATCAACCGCGTTCTTCGAGAATTTGATGAGTGTCATCAGGAACGGTAGCTGCACCCGGGAAACCAGGAATGGCCATTAAACTCATATTTTCCGTTTTGAAGCAAATGGCCGACATGAGTGTGAGAATGAGCGCAAACCCAGGCTTCCGAGGAAAAAGTGCCAAACCGAACATGACGCATCCTGAACCGCATCGCCAATAAATAATGTAAGCCATCAACCCAATAACCCACATAATGAGTGTATTGTAAGCCATTTTGGCTAGCACAAACGCCTGTGCAGAACTGATGCTGTAGTAGTAAAGCAGCCTTCCTTTCCGTTCTTGAATGAATGACCGGCCAACTGCATTGATGGATGCAAACAACATGATGATCCAGAAAAGCGCGTTCCAAACAGGAACAGAAGTGATCTGCCTAAAACTGAGGTAACAGACGAAAACGGTGCTGATCACATAAAGCAGCATTCCGTTCAGCGCATAGCGGTTCCGCCATTCGAGCGTGAACTCTTTCAGAAATAGGGTTTTTACCTGCTGTAGCACGGGGCGAATTTACACAACATGAAATGCCTAATTTTCGCTTCGCTGAACATTGGTCCTAATCTTGTGTTTAATGCCAATAAACCAAACGCTATGAAAAAACTACTCATCATTCTTTTTACCATTACAACAACAGCAGCTATGTCGCAGACAAAAACGCTTTATGACTTTACCGCCAAGACAATAGACGGAAAGGATTTCGACTTTTCGAGCCTTAAAGGCAAGAAGGTTCTTATTGTGAATACCGCCAGCAAGTGTGGCTACACTCCACAATACGCCAAATTAGAGGAGCTTTACAAGCAAATGGGTGGAGAGAAATTCGAGATCATCGGTTTCCCTGCCAATAATTTTGGTGCTCAAGAGCCTGGAAGCAATGACGAGATCGCTGGTTTCTGCCAAAAGAACTATGGCGTCACTTTTACCATGATGGAGAAGATCAGTGTGAAAGGAAAAGACCAGCATCCACTTTACACTTGGTTAACTGAAGAAGATCAAAATGGTGTTTCTGACGATAAAGTGAAATGGAACTTTCAGAAATTCCTTATCGATGAAAACGGAAAATTGGTAAAGTCGCTGGGGTCAGGAGTAGATCCAATGTCAAAAGACATAACCTCTTGGTTGGCAAAGTAATTCTGAATCTGACGAACACAGAAGGCACAGAGAACTCTTGATCTCTGTGCCTTCTTCGTTTCAACCATAGTTAAAGTAAATTCGCTGTCATGAAATTGGACATTCTTGCTTTTGGTGCACACCCCGATGATGTGGAAATTTCTGCTGCAGGAACCATCCTCAAGCATATTGATCTTGGTTACAAATGCGGAATCATCGACCTGACACGAGGAGAATTGGGAACACGCGGAAGTGGAGAACTTCGGCTTCAGGAAGCAGAAAGCGCTAAAGGAATACTTGGAATTGAAGCAAGAGAGAATCTCGGTTTTGCCGATGGTTTCTTTCAGAACGACAGGGAACACCAACTTCCGATCATAAAAATGATCCGCAAATACCGTCCAGAGATCGTGCTGGCCAATTCTGTTCACGACCGCCATCCAGACCACGGAAAAGCCGCCAAATTGGTAGCCGATTCTTGTTTCTTAGCTGGCTTGGTTAAGATTGATACAGGTCAAGAAGCATGGCGACCAAAAGCCATATATCATTATATCCAAGACGAGTACATCCATCCAGATCTGACCATTGACATCACGCCTTATTTCGATAAGAAGATACAGGCCATTCTTGCGTACAGCTCGCAGTTCTATAACCCTGAAAGTGATGAGCCGGAAACGCCTATTTCAGGCAAAGAGTTTCTCGAATTCCTTCGTGGACGAGCCATGACCTATGGTCGCCCAATAGGAGCTGAATTGGCTGAAGGATTCACTGCCGTACGGAATGTTGGTGTGAGGAATTTGATTGATTTGGTTTAGGCTACAAACCAATAGGCCAACCCAATCACAACAGTATAGCCCAAATGCCATTTCCACGGCCAGTAGCTAATTGGGGAAACGCCTTCAGAAGATTTGAGCCAGATCATCAAAACGAACTTATCTAGAACACTTGCAATTACCGTTGCAAAGGCAATTCCAACCAGACCAAATTGCTGAACGAAAAGGACGCTCAAACCGAAGTTTACAGCCAGTTCTAAACCCGCAACAGCCATAATGGTTTTTGTCTTTTTTAGGCCGATGAGAAGTGTTTGAGGAAAAACCAATCGACTTACGACCAATAGCAAATAGACGTTGAAAACCGCTGCGCTTTCAATGAAGTCGGGGTTGAATAAACGCGGGTACAGCCACTCACTGACCAACATAAACCCAATGGAAATGGGGAAGAAAAGATGCATCAACTTCAAGCTTTCTTGCCTGATGGTTTTGACGGCTTCGGCAATTCCCAACTGTGCAACTTTAGGAACCATTCCATTGCTGACGTTGGCCAAGAGCAGCACAGTGGGTCCTTCGCCATATCTGTAAACAGCAAGGTGCCTTCATCAAAGCTATTTCGAGACGTCGTCATCAAGTGTTCTCAACCCAGAACCCGAAAACGTGGCTCATCCCGGCCGTGATGAGAGTTTGCTGAATGTAATCCGTATCAGTTGAATTCAGCGTACTTAGATGTCCGATGGTGATGATACAGACATACCGGGCACAACCAATCAGCATTTTCTCTTCAATCCGTATCCCAGACGATGGACCAGTAACACGTAATTGAAGGCCAGTGCAACTATGCGTAAGCGCGTTAATCCCGCTCGACTCAGCGGGCAGAAAGATGTATTCTGCTAAGAAACTCGGCCCGATGAACAGCGAATGGGAACGAACGTTGCTACAATTGCCATAAAATGCCAGCACTTCCTTCCCGGATTGTTGGCCATCATGGAATATGGTGTGATCGGCAATCAATGCGATATTGAGAACAACAGTCAATACCAAGAACGTATTGAAGAATTCCTTCGACTTTCTGATAGTGGCCAAAGTGATTATTATCAATCCCGAAGCCAGAAAAACTGAGCACGCTACCGAGAAACAACAATGTAACCGTCCCAATGTCGCCAATTATAAACCCAGCTTAGCGAACAGAATTCCATGGAAAAACGTTCCGAAACGGAGAACTTGAAAGAAATTGAAAGAGCGCGGACTGAGGTCAAATCAGGTAGTAAACTGCTTGTGGAACGTTGTTTTTGAAGAAAACGTACAGTAAAATAAACTACAGGAACGCAACCATAAAAAAGTAGCGGTGATTCTGGCAAAGATAGACCATTCATTGGTTGAAGTTCACCTAACAAACAAACCATCAAGTAGCGCAAGTATTGCATCACCGCTTCAAATTGAGACAGATAGGCCGAAACGGCAGCGTAAACGATGGGGCGATGGGTCAGTATCATGAACAAGCCAGAGAACAGCACGGCAGGATGAACACATAACGTTCGTGCATCTGTGTATTGAACAGAAAAAGACGAAATCACTAAAACCCCAGCAACTTGGGAGAATATTGTTCCGAGCGCACAGGTGCGTTTCCGATTTTCGAACGCTCCGTTATTCACCGCCAGGAATAGAGGCGGCAGCACCATGCCCGATGCAGCGGGAGGAGGCTTATGTGCCCCAAAACTGTGGAATTTGAAGACAGTGCGCTTTGTCAGGGAAGTGGAAGGAATGGCTCTTCTATGCAGATAATGCCAACCAACGTTGTCATTTGGCATTTCTGAAAAGAACAGGATGTGGTCACACAGACCACCGTGTACTTACAGGAAACGTGAACATACGTTGTCAGGTTACCAGAAAACAAAAAAAAAAAGAGGTAAAAGGATGACCTTGAATTCCCAAAATGACGTGTGTAACGAACTTCCAACCTTTATTTCTGATGAATGGTAAACTTAGAATGAGAACCAACGGAAAAATAATCGCGGCCTTTACAATATACCAACATGAGCACCAACGACCATTTCAATATCCGCGTTCTGCATATCAACGATGCCAAGCGAAAAATGTGTGAATCGTGTCGACCTGTCCCCATTATTTGAAACCGTGTTATGCAAAATGCAAGTTTGAGAAGGAGTACAAAACACATCATTGGTTTTCCTGTTCGTTCAGAATGTGAATGACGAATATGAGCGTATGATAACGAGAAAATCGAACAGGTGGCGAGCACTTTCAACCAATTCCTGATAAGGCCAATCTCAGCTGCATTGTGATGGAACAGCAGAAAGACCTTCAGCAGATATATAGAATGGTAGGTTGTTGTTGTTGACCTCAGTTAGTAGACATTTCGGAGCTCCGTTCAGGTATATCCTGCGACCAGGTGATGCAAATATTTGTCACGTAGCCAGCATCAGGTAGCACAAAGAAACCCCAGATACAGCAATCGAACAGGATATAGTATTTGATGGCATCCTTATGCAACCAGCGGAGCCACTAATTAAAGGGGAAGGATAAAGGAAAAAGAAGTAGAAAGGTGCCATCGTGTGAGGCACAGCGCAACGTGAAAGAGATTAATTTTCGCTGCGAGAAATCCGTGAAAATCTGCGCATCTGTAGCACGACATCTCTGATTGATTTCAACCCGAACCCGTCGGACGTTACCGATGCGCTGCACATCTGCCGAAAAGAAAGCCATACTACCAGAAGGCCGCAACCATCCCGGATTAAGGAACCCGGTACGCAGCAACTGAATGTAAGCGTGTTTTGTACAATGCGAACAGATTCTGTTTGATGGTGTGGTGTGGTAATGAAACTTGCTTTGAGTAGCACTATTCCATAGCCTTTGTCCCGAGTACCACCACGCTTGCCGCGTTGATGGCAACCTGAGTATTAGCGTAGCGATGAAATACTTACCACCATTGGCGCGTCAAGGCCGGTGCATCGTTAATCCCATCTTCACCATAGCCGTTGGAACTTCGTCAGTACTCGATGAAGCTTCAGTTTTCATCTATACAGGTTGTTCGAAGATAAATCTTTTGTGCCGGATTTGCTGGCGCAATTTGTTCACATTTGCCTTGCAGTCGCCACTGAGCATGATCGTTTCGATGCCTTTCCAGGTGGGGAGATCTGAATGAGGTCTTTAACTCTTCACCGAATATCAGTAAGCGAGAAATTTCGGCTGCCAACTCACCGTTTTTGATGATATAGATGTCGCTGTCAGACCGTTCCCATTTTTCATCCATCTTGAACGGAGCCGACCTTCCGTCATTGCCTGCGGCATCTTTTCAATGATCCTTTTCCTTCAGTTTGTTCATCCACCGAAAAGTGAAGCCAGTTTTGTTGATGTTGCCAGAAGTTCTTCCACAATGGCACGGGCAATGGGATGCGAAGAATATTGCTCGATGCTGAAGCAGGTTTTCAGTTCTTCCTCTTCTCCAGCCAGCATTGAAGAACCGATGTTGATTTCCTTAGTCAAAGTTCCCGTCCCATCGAAAACCACTTTTTAACTAGTTTTCGATGCTCTGCCTTTTGAAAGGATCTTCTTTGGCACCTCATAAGACCAACGCAACGGCTTGGCGTGGCCAATCCCATTGCACACAGTTAAGAAATAACCAACACGACCACCGCCTGCATAATGGATTGCTGCAGCCCAACCCAGAAATGCCAAACGCAAAATATGCCAGACAAAAGTCAATGTTGAAATTCCGGGAACAACGGGCACAAAAAACGCCACTTATCTTGCCTGCGGCCAAACGCTGAATGGACGGTTTTTCCATTTGCGCCTTCACCATTTCGATGATGCTTGAAGAACCGTGAGTTGCCAATTATTTGTAATTCAGACAAGCCATTTCCATCTGAAACAAGCGTTTACCAGTGACGATTCATCGCGCTGAAACCGGAAGACTCGCCCGTGATAAAATTTTTCATCGACGCAGTGCCGCACACCAGAATACCATCGAAGGAATACTATCACCAGATTTCCATAAGCATCACCCAGTATCGACCTTCAGTTGATTAAACGGAACACGCGTCACGTGCTCGTGACCATGTTTGCACGCTGCACCACTTTGTCGACGAAACGGCACCACAACGGTTTCAAGTTCTGCGGTCGTGGTCTGTCGTACAGAACGATGTTCAATCGTTTCAAGCAAAACAGCGTTACAATAGTGAGGTTTAAAAACAGATATGCTGCGCAACGAAGTCTCCCCATTCAAGTGTTCCTGTAATGAATAAATGAAGCTGAAGTAGATACGTAAGATGAGACATCCATGACACACCATTCTCAGAGAACCTAACACTTTTGCAAATGCCACATTCCGAAGCATGACAGCGACTCAGCACCAGTTGAAAAATGGGGTTGCTGAAATTCCAGTATTCCCGGAGTCATGTGCAGCAACAGAGTCGTAAATGGCAATGTGAACAGGAATTTCTTTTTTTTTTTTTTTTTTTCGATGGAAACCATTCCTTGCTTTCCATACCTTCGTTCTGCGTATTCAAACCTGCTTTTTAACCCAGGCTCCTCCACCCTTTTCAGGTCAATGTCTTTTACATCACCCCCACACACAAAAACTTCCCCAGAAGCGTGGTCCATCCACGCATTGGAATATCCTGCTTTTAGCCTCCCCTGCAGCACAACTGCTTGAGTCATTCCTTCTACAAGTACGGTTGCTTCTTTTAAATCAGACGTAAAAGTTGGGCATTCCGCACCTTTAATAACTTAACGAACAAAACAGTGTTGTTTGAATAACTATTGCATTATCTTTGCGCGCCTAAACGGTGGTTGTAGCTCAGTTGGTTAGAGCATCGGTTTGTGGTACCGAGGGTCGTGGGTTCGAGCCCCATCTTCCACCCAGAAAGTCCTGATTTCGATTGAAGTCAGGACTTTTTACATTTAGACCGATGCAAACAGGACCCGACCCAAATATTCTGAGAGAACTTAGCTCCTTTAAAATGCCTTACGGCAAATACAGGGGAACGGCCATTATCAGAATTCCAGTACACTATTTGGAGTGGATGGCTTCTCAAGGATTTCCTGCTGGAAAGTTGGGCATGCTACTTTCCACTGCTCATGTCATTAAAACGAATGGATTGGAACATTTGGTTCCGAAGGGATAAAACAAAAAGCCCGATGCAATCAATGCATCGGGCTTCTGTTTGAATATTTTACTGATTTAATCTGTGTACTCTTTGAATTCGAAATCCATACCCACTGTACGGGCAAAGACGTGTCCAAGGTCTAGGATGTCGATATCATCCTCTTCATAGTACCAACTCACCACCACTTCATTTCCATCATCTTTGATCTCTTTCAATTTTTTTAGAATATCAGAAATGGATTTGGAGGATGGTGTATTGAAATATTCTAATCTGAACGTGAATTGCGTTTTAGAGTTGGGAGATTCCGCATAAGATTCAAGCCATTCTAGAATAGGTGCGTAGAATCCTTTTGCATTCAAAGGGAAAGACCTTCCTGTTATTTCAAACTTATTTCCGGCTGCATCTAGCGTAACCTGTGGTGTTTCCTTGGTAGCTTCCAAGGTAAAGACTTTCATTTCTCCCATCGCTTACGAGTTAATGTTTGCAGAACGTGGTCAGACATTCTTAACGCAAATTAATGAATCTCATTACGCACAGTAATAGCTAAAAGTTGCACTAACTAGTGTATTCCGTGCATTTTTTTCTTGATCATCGGGGTAAGAAGGATCAAAATGAGTCCTGCTCCTATTGGAAGTCCCGTGTAAATCAAGAAGAATGTTGACATAGAATACATTTCCGTGATCTTGTCGATCAAACTTCCAGTCCAACCTGCCAGATAGTTGGCAATTGCTGAAGCCAAAAACCAAACTCCGAACATAAGACCGACCAAACGTGCTGGAGCCAACTTGCTGACGTAAGAAAGGCCTACAGGAGAAAGTGTCAACTCGCCCATAGTGTGCAAGAAGTAGGCAAGTATCAACCAGACCATACTTACAGATGCTGTTGCTGCACCAGACGGAATAGATGCAGACCCAAAGGCCAACACTCCGAAGCCTAAGCCCAAAAGAATCAAGCCCATGGCAAATTTTACTGTGGCCGATGGATTGAGTTTACTTTCCCAGATCTTGGAAAAGATGGGTGCGCAAGCAATGATGAAAAACGAGTTGAGAATTCCGAACCAGGAAGCTGGAACTTCACTTGCATCCTGTGCAAATTCGTTCTTGATCATCCACAATGCAACGCCCCAGATGATCACAAAACTGGAACCCAACAAGATGTTGGATAAAGCATAGCTTTTAAAGGTGCTTCTAAACAGGGAAATGAGTACGTAGGTAACAATTGCAAGGGGTGCTACAGTAAGTATTGTATTGAACCAACGGAAGGTGTCAGCCGCACCACCTGTAAGTACTCGATCTGTGTAATCTTTGGCGAAAATGGTCATTGATCCACCTGCCTGCTCAAATGCCATCCAGAAAAAAATGGTGAAGAATGCCAGGATTCCGATCACGGTCAATCTATCACGCTCTACGTTAGCGGGAACGGCTTCTTCCTCGTCTTCTTCGTCTATTTCCAAATGACCTTGCATATGAGAGACTTCCAGATTTTCATCCTTCTTGGGTTTTAAGCCGATGTTGCCGAAAATGCCTTGAGCAAAATAGAACTGAAGCATGCCGAGGAACATGAAAATACCAGCCAATCCGAACCCGAAACTCCATCCAACCTTCTCGCCAATGTAGCCGCAGAGAAGAATACCCAAGAACGCACCAGCGTTGATTCCCATGTAGAAGATCGTGTACGCACCATCTTTCTTCTCGCTGTTGCGGGGATATAGGTTTCCAACAATGGAGGAAATATTCGGTTTGAACGCACCGTTTCCAACAATCAACAATATGAGACCGAGGTAAAAGGTGAATTCGGTTTCGAAAGCCATGGACGCGTGACCACAGGTCATGAGGAATGCACCAAGAAGAACAGCCTTTCTGAAACCGAGCACTTTATCTGCTAACAACCCACCGAAAATAGGCGTTAGATACACCAAGCCTGTGTACATGGCGTAAAGCTCCAAGGCGTCTTCACGCTCCCAGGCCCATCCGCCTTCATCCAATCCGCTTACCAGGAAGAGCACCAACAAGGCGCGCATACCGTAATACGAAAAGCGCTCCCACATTTCGGTAAAGAAGAGAATGAACAACCCTGCTGGGTGTCCGAACAATTGCTGTTGTTGCGTTGATGTCATGTATCAGTTGATTTGAATGGTGCTGAAAGTAAAATAAATCAGAGGTTCTTTTTAATGAAGTCTGTCATTTTAGTGAATAAATGTAAGCGTGCATTGTTGCCATAGATGCCATGGTTCCTGTCTGGATACATGTAAAAATCGAACTGTTTGTTCGCTTCTATCAAAGCTTCGGTCATTTCTACCGAGTTCTGAAAATGCACGTTATCGTCTCCCGTTCCATGAACCAACAGATACGCACCTTTTATCTTGTCTACATGATTGATGGGTGAATTATCGTCATAGCCTTGAGCATTTTCTTGCGGAGTTCGCATGTAGCGTTCGGTGTAAATTGAATCGTAGAATCGCCAATTGGTAACGGGTGCCACAGCAATGGCCATGGAATAGTAATCGGCACCTTTCGTAATTGCCAGCGAGCTCATATAACCTCCATAACTCCAACCATACATGCCAATTCGTGCTGGATTGACATAACCGAGCGAACCAAGATGCTTGGCCGTTTCGATGTAGTCTTCAATCTCAAGTTTACCGAGTTGCTTGTAGGTGCAATGCTTAAAATCGCGGCCACGGTTGCCCGTTCCGCGGTTATCTACCGATACGATAATATAGCCTTGCTGTGCCAGCATGGTCTCCCACATCTGCGTTTTTGATCCCCAAGAATCATTTACCGTATTACTTCCTGGACCACCATAAATGGAAACCAGAACAGGATACTTCTTTGTTGGGTCGAAATTGGTGGGTTTGATCATCCAAGCGTTCAGCGAAGTGCCGTGTGAAGGTGTAAATGAGAAGAATTCCTTCTTGGGAAGTTTCATTTCTTCCAAGGTTTTCTTCAACGATGCATTACCTTTCAATACACGGATCTGCTTGCCTTTGTAATTCATGAGCGAAACGAATGGAGGGGTATTCGCATCAGAATGATTGTTGATCAGGTAATCCATGGTATTGCTGAACTGGGCAGAGTTCTGACCCTTATTGGGCGTTAGTTTCCGTTTGAAATTTCCGTTGAGAGAGGCAGCAAATACATGTCGCTGCGTTGGGCCTTCTTCTGAAGATTGGTAGAAGAAGTTCTTTCCCTTGGCATCCACTCCGTAAAACTCGGTAACGTCCCACTGACCGGATGTGAGCTGCACTTTCTCATTGCCAGCCACATCATACAGATACAGGTGATTGTAACCATCCTTTTCGCTGCTCCAAATAAATTCCTGAGAATCGAGAAAAGTGAGATTATCCGTTACATCGATGTAGGTTTCTGACGACTCCTTCAGAACAACACGGGTCTTACCTGTAACCGCATCTGCCAGCAACAGTTCGAGCCTGTTCTGCAGCCGGTTCATTCTCTGAACGGATAAGGTTGAAACGTCTTTGGTCCATTTGATACGAGGAATGTAGATATCGTCCCGTTCGCCAATATCCACTTTCACTTTCATCTCTCGGTCCATGTGGTAGATGTAGAGCTGTATCTTGGAATTGGCCTCACCCGCTTTCGGGTATTTGAATTTCTCTTCAGTTGGATAAAGCTCGCCTTGGTATTTGGTCATGGAGAATTCCTTCACATCCTTCTCGTTGAACTCGTAGTACGCAATGAAACGACCATCTGGCGACCAATGGAATGCTTTGGTAAAAGCGAACTCCTCTTCGTAAACCCAATCACTCATTCCATTAATGAACTCGTTCTTTTTACCGTTGTCGGTGATCTGAATCGTTTTGCGTGCATCCAGATCCTCCACAAAAAGGTTATTCTCAAATACGTAAGCGACCTGATTGGATACGGGAGAGAAGGTAGCGTGAAACACATGTTTGCCTCCAGCTATTTCGCGATACTTCTTGTCTGTACGGTCGAAAGCGAAATACCTGTAGCTGGCTGAATGCCGATAAAGCTTTTGCGCTTCGGTGGCAAGCAACAGCTTTGTTTCGCTTTTATTGAACTCATAATCATCGATAGAAATGACTTCTCCATCCAATTTAAGATCATCTTTAAGCACAATGGCCTCTACCGAATCGCCACTTTCGTAACTGTATTTAATGACATTGCCTTTTTGAAGGGTAGTGTAATGCTTTCCATCATTTAAGGAACGAATACCGTACACGCCTTCCGATCTGAACTTGTTGCTGGACCAAATGTCTTCGAGCGTTATCTCGGTCTGAGCCCATGCGTTGAACGTGTTGAAAATGATGAGAAAAACTAAGCCGCTTCTTAACATGATGGCATTATTTGGAGGTTACTTTTGCGTTAAGCCGATCAAAACTAATCATTACATGACTTACGGTCAGATTACACCAGAATTACAAGAACAATTCAGATCTATTGTTGGAGATGCGAACTTTCACATAGACGAAGAAACATTGACCACTCATGCTTCGGATCATACCGAAGATCATGTTTTCATGCCTCAAGTAGTGGTTATGCCGGGTACGGCCGAAGAGGTGGCTGCGGTTCTGAAATTGTGCAACGATCATGTGATTCCGGTAACTCCACG
>JAGYJL010000029.1 GCA_018402015.1 Flavobacteriales bacterium
CAATAATTCCAGAGCCGCTATGACTGTAAACTCTTGCGCCTTGCTCAATTGTAAGTGTGCAACCATCTGGAACAACAGCCCAGCCATAGATAACGTGAGGTTCAATCGATGTCCACGTTATATCGCAGTCTAGGAAAGTATACGGTCCGATAGGATTATTGAATACGGTTGGATAGGTGAAATTAGCATCCCAACCAAAAGCCGCCAGATCCACATCTTGAATATTTCCGTTCGTATTAAAAACAATGCTGTCTGTCACAATGGCTGGCTGACTCAGATTATTCGGGTCTAGCGTAACATCCACAAAGACAAACAACGAATCTTTACCTGGTATTCTCACATTACTGAACGCAATACCAGGCACGCCATCAATGTTAACCCGATACTTCGATTGCTGTCCGCCCGCCAACATAATAGAGGCTATGTTCACTTCTTGCGAACTCGTATTGTAAATCTTGAATTGTCGTGTAGCTGAGCCAACAGTTGTGAAAACCGTGTCGAAAATGACGGTGTCAACGGAAAATGAAAGCACACCATCGGCATTGATTGCATCTTTTTTACATCCGTTGGTTAGGAAAAAGATGATGGAAATAATGGGTAATACCCAACGTATTGTCTTCATTTGACCGCAAATATACAGATGGTGTAAGTACGATCTAAGGAAAGATAAATTGTATGTTTCATAAAAGAAGCATTTGATTATCTTTGCGCTCCATTCTGAAAAACCAGTTACAATGAAAGACGGAATACACCCAGAGGATTACAGATACGTTGTATTCAAAGACATGTCTAACGACCATACGTTTCTTACACGTTCATGCGCAGCGTCAAAAGAGACGATGAAGTGGGAAGATGGTAATGAGTATCCACTTATTAAGTTGGAGATCTCAAATACATCTCACCCGTTCTACACAGGAAAAATGAAACTGGTAGATACTGCAGGGCGTGTTGACAAGTTCCGCAACAGATTCAAGAATCACAGAGCTTCTGCTATCAAGCCAGAAGAGAACGAATAATTAGAATCTTCGATTCTATGATTTGGGCCCCGTACATGTTGATGTATGGGGCTTTTTATTTCACATTTTAGCGCTAACATGAATTATATCTTATTTGATAACGAACGAGAACGGCTTTTGCCGTTAACCTTTACTAGACCCATTGCAGATCTTCGTATCGGTATTCTTACCATTCGGCAAAAGTGGGAGCGGATGCTTAATTCGAATGTTTCCACAATGACGGCAGATCATTTAATTGGAAAGTACCCGATACAGATCACTGATGATAATGTATTGATCAACGGTGGAATCTGTCCAAGTGTGGAACTCATTTCCGCAATAGGTTCCTTGGCCTTTGGAGAGCGGTTGGTCAAGGATGGTTTCCTTATTGCTGCTAGGTTGTCTGGTTTGGAAGACGAAACTGCGATTGCCCACACAACAGGAACGGAGTTTGATGGTGAAATTCTGTCAGTTCGTGATCCTTGGGATATCTTTTCTAAGAATGGAGATGCATTGAAGGCGGATTTCGAACTTCTAACGGTCGGAAGAAAGTCCGCACCATTGTCTAACTCCAACACTGTAATTGGTAATGGAGATATCTTTTTAGAAGAAGGTGCAAAAGCAGAAGCATGTATTTTCAACACAACTTCTGGGCCTATTTACTTAGGCAAAGATTCTGAAGTTATGGAGGGTTCTGTTATCCGAGGACCTTTTGCGCTCTGCGAAGAGAGTCAGGTAAAGATGGCAACCAAGATCTACGGACCAACGACCATAGGTCCGCATAGTAAAGTTGGTGGAGAGGTGAACAACTCCGTTATTATTGGCTATAGCAATAAAGGTCATGATGGATTCTTAGGTAATTCTGTAATAGGAGAGTGGTGTAATCTGGGAGCCGACACCAACAATTCGAACCTTAAGAACAACTATGATGAAGTGCGGGTTTGGAGCTATGCTGCACAACGGTTTGCCAAAACAGGATTGCAGTTCTGCGGTTTGATAATGGGTGATCACTCCAAATCGGGAATCAATACCATGTTCAATACTGGAACCGTGGTTGGAGTAAGTTCCAATGTTTTCGGGTCGGGTTTTCCTCGAACATTCATACCATCATTTCAATGGGGCGGTGCCGCTGGATTTGTTGAATACAATAAAGAAAAGGCCTTTGCAACTGCCAAACGCGTTATGCAGAGGCGGGGAATTGTATTTGATGAAACCGAACGGGAATTGCTCTCAGCTGTTTTCGACATGACAAAGAGTTACCGAAACTGACCATTTGACCGATATGTATCTAATTTGAAACTTCGGCACATTCGTTGACAATTCGGGGACTACTAACAATTTAGCTTTGCCCCAAACCCCTAAGTCTATGAATGATCCGTTCGAGGAAATCTTGAGTTTTTCAAATTTGTTGGAGGAGGATTCGGAGTTCATTCCGTTGTTATCTCCAGAAGACGAAGAAACCATGAACACGGAAGAGATTCCGCAAATTGTTGGTATTCTTCCGTTACGCAATACAGTTCTATTTCCAGGTGTAGTTATTCCAATCACGATCGGAAGAGATAAATCTATCAAGCTGGTTAAAAAAGCGTACCAAAGCACCAAAGTTATTGGTGTGCTTGCGCAAAAAGATGTAGCTGTGGAGGATCCAGAACCCAAGGATCTTAACAAGATCGGAACAGTTGCACGTATCATAAAGATGCTGCAAATGCCAGATGGCAGTACAACCGTAATTATTCAAGGAAAGAGACGATTTGAGGTTCAAGAGATCATCGAAATAGAACCTTATTTCCAGGCTAGTATCAAAGCATTTGACGAGATAAAACCCACACGAAGAAGCAAGGAATTCAATGCCTTGGTCGATTCATTGAAAGACCTTGCACTGAATATTATCCGTCAATCTCCGAACATCCCTTCAGAGAGCGAATTTGCTTTGAAGAATATCGAGAGTCCATCCTTTCTGATCAATTTCATATCATCCAATATGGATGCTTCTGTAGCTGAAAAGCAGAAGATGCTAGAGGTTGCCGACTTGAAGGAAAGAGCTGTAATGGTGCTGGAACACCTCACCAAAAACCTTCAAATGTTGGAGCTGAAAAATCAGATTCAATCCAAGGTTAAGGTTGATATTGATAAACAGCAGCGCGAGTATTTCCTGAATCAGCAGATGAAGCAGATTCAAGAAGAGTTAGGAGGAAATTCGGTTGACCAGGAAATTGAAGAAATGCGCAAGCGTGCTTCCGAGAAAAAGTGGAATACCAAGGTTAGCGACCATTTCCATAAGGAATTGGATAAGTTAGGAAGAATGAATCCAAGCGCGGGAGAATATTCCGTTCAGATGAATTATTTAGACGTGCTTCTGGAACTTCCTTGGGGAGATTTTTCTAAGGATAATTTCGATATCAAGCATGCTCAGAAGATCCTTGATCGTGATCACTTCGGCTTGAAAAAAGTTAAGGAGCGTATTCTTGAGCATCTGGCAGTTCTGAAGCTGAAAGGTGACTTGAAAGCACCTATTCTGTGCTTGGTAGGACCTCCCGGAGTTGGTAAAACCAGTTTAGGTAAGTCTGTAGCTGAAGCAGTTGGCCGTAGTTACGTGCGTGTTTCATTGGGTGGGTTGAAAGATGAATCTGAAATACGCGGACACAGAAAAACGTACATCGGTGCCATGCCTGGTAGAATTATTCAAAATTTGAAAAAGGCAAAGTCATCAAACCCGGTTTTCGTTCTTGATGAATTGGATAAAGTAGGTTCAGATTTTCATGGCGATCCATCATCTGCCTTGCTTGAGGTACTAGATCCCGAACAAAACGATTCTTTCTACGATAATTATCTGGAAGTGGAATACGACCTTTCGAAAGTCATGTTCATCGCAACTGCCAATAATTTGGGCTCTATCCAGCCAGCGCTTAGAGATAGATTGGAGATCATTCACGTTAGTGGCTACACGGTGGAGGAGAAGATGGAAATAGCCAAGCGACATTTGGTACCAAAGCAAATATCAGAGCATGGTTTAAAGAAGTCCGATGTAAAGTTGAATAGTCAAGCGCTAGAAAAGATCATTGAGGAATACACCAGGGAAAGTGGTGTGCGTGGTTTGGAAAAAACCATTGCAAAAGTTGTTCGAAATCGGGCAAAGTTTGTTGCAATGGAGGAGCCGAAGCCTGCCGCTATTACTATTCAGGATGTGGAAGATATTCTAGGTCCGCCAATGATTCAGAGAGACAGATACACCGATAACGAATTTGCTGGTGTTGTTACCGGATTGGCATGGACTGCGGTTGGCGGAGACATTCTTTTTATTGAATCGAGCCTGAGTAGAGGAAAGGGAAAACTTACCCTAACCGGTAATCTCGGAGATGTGATGAAGGAATCGGCTGTTATCGCCTTGGAATACCTGAAAGCGCACGCTGATAAATTGGATCTGACGCCTGAGGTTTTTGATAATTGGAATCTTCATATTCATGTGCCGGAAGGAGCTACTCCGAAAGATGGTCCCTCTGCAGGTATAACTATTTTCACTGCCTTGGCTTCTCTCTATACACAACGGAAAGTGCGAGACAAACTGGCCATGACGGGCGAAATAACACTTCGAGGTAAGGTTCTACCCGTAGGAGGAATTAAAGAGAAGATACTGGCAGCAAAACGTGCACGGATCAAAGAGATCATTCTTAGCGTGGAGAACCGCAAAGACGTAGAGGAAATTGAAGAAGAATACCTTAAAGGTCTTACGTTCCACTACGTGAAGAACATGGATGAAGTGATATCCACAGCACTTCTTAAGCAAAAGGTAAAAGGCGCAATTAAGGTCGACTGACCTTTTTTTCGTGTAGAACGGCTCCAACCGTGATCATGAACTGACCTGTCAGATACAGCGTCATGTTCAGTACGGCATCATAGTCAAAGTCGATAACGAATTTATTGACTGCTATCACGCAATCTGATAGGATGAAAAGAATCGCTCCGATCAATACCCAAGTATAGCTTGGTTTCTGAACATGCCCTTTTCTCCAAGCAGAGCTTATTCCCATTGCACTTATGACAACGGTGTAAGCCAGTACCGGAATGAAAAGATCGGCAGGAAGACCATCCTTTATATAGTAGAAGAATAAACCAGTGAAAGCCGCAAATGGCACCACCATTAGTAACGATGAACCGACATTGAACGGAAGAGATGAGTCTCTAACGTTCCTGATAAAAGCATACGCGTATCCAAGGTGAGCTATCAAGAATGCTCCAAGACCAACTACGAATAGAATCGCAATTTTTTCGTCAAACATTAAAGCAATGTCGCCTATCCAAGAAAAGAACAGACCAAATTGGACCATCTTGGTAAAAGTTGAGGTTCTGCCAGGTAACTGCACATACTGAAATGCGATCAACATCAGCATGAACATCGGCTTTATGATATAATGTGCCAATTGAAGTTCAAACAGAATCGTGCAGAGAAATAGCAACGATACAGTGTAAAACAGAATCCCGAAACTCTTAATGGAGGATAGCATTGCTTTGTGTTCTTATTTGTTTCACAACTCTACTGAACCAGATCAGATTTACAAGAACCAGAATAGAGGTTCCGCGCATAATAAGATTGAAATCCGGGTGCTGCCAAAAAAGAAGAGCAACCAGAAGAGTTGAAATGATGCGTGCGTATTCTGCTGGAATCAGCCACGCTCTGTTTTCCATTAGCCCACCTGTGATTCCAAGCATAACCAGCAAATAAAACATGGTGGCATAAAGCGGAATTATTTCTATCGATGACTTCAGAAATAATACGGCCGTTGCTAAACCCAATGCCAATAGAAACATGAAGAATACATAAACGTGATCTTGACGCAAGCCATCGTAATCGTACTTCTTATAAGTGGTTAGATCAATCTCTTCTGGAGCTTGAAAACCACCTAAATAAGCTGGTTGCCAGCCAGGAGGCTTAAGGAATACCCTGACCTTATCGAAACCTTGGGATGACTTTGCCATTTCCCATAATTCTTGCCAGTAATGGAAGTTTGCCCAGATAGGATTCCAACTATTAAGCGGTTTTGTAATTCCGTAGATCACTTCTTCTTCCTCTTTTTGGAACGTTCCGAAAAATCTGTCCCAGATAATTAGGCTACCAGCGTGGTTCTTATCAATGTACTTTGGGTTACTACCATGATGAACTCGATGATGCGATGGTGTGTTGAAAACCCACTCCAGTGGGCCAAGAGACCTGATAGTGGTCGTATGTATCCAAAACTGGTATAATGTGTTGAACGAGTTCATTGCAACAAACATGATCGGGTCGAAACCAACCACAGCTAATGGAAGGTAAAATACCCAAGAGAACCAACCTTGAAACCAAGATTGCCTTAATGCTACCGAGAGATTGTAGTCTTCGCTTTGATGATGTACGATATGTGCAGCCCACAGTGCATTCACTTCATGGCTCATTCTATGAAACCAATAGTAGAAGAAATCAACGCCAAGAAAGAGCAGCAGCCAGGTTAACCAGCTATTCTCAAAAGTGTAAACGCGATGTTCATACAAGTAGAGATAAGCTAGGAAGAAGAAGCCTTTAACCATCAAGCCCACAATCTGAGAACCTGTTCCTAGGTTGATATTGGTAAGCGCATCGTTAAATCGATACAGCTTCTTGTTCTGTAAAAATCCGAACAATAACTCGACACCAATGAGTAAAAAGAATATTGGAATGGAGAGTGCTATGTAATCGATTTTCATCTGGTAACTAAGTTAAACGCAAAAAATAAGGGGTGAATAACACCCCTATATTTTCAGATAATAAAATCATCACACAACCTTACTCAGCTTTGGTTCCTTGCATTTCAGCTTCCTTCTTTTTAGCCTCTTCCAAATCAATTGGTTGTGAGTTGAAGCGAGCGGAAACTTCTGGGTTCTTAACACCAAGAGCTTCAACCTGACGCTGAAGGGATTCGGCTTCTGCAAGTGTGGAGAATGAACCGATGGTATAGATCTTCAATCCACCTTCGGTGGTTTTCATCTCTACACCATATTGTGCAATAAGTTTCGACAGTTTATCGAGCTCAATTCGTAGTCGATACTCCTTTAACTCAACTCCATACTGAAGAACATCAACATCTTCAAAATCAAGTGATACACCCTTTGGTTGATTCTTGGCAGCATCAAATCCAACCACACCTAGGTCTATACCTACTTCAGGAATGTAATCACTGTTAACCCCGAATGCTTCGTCAATTCCACTTTCAATAAGTTCCTTCTGGCGTTTTTCAGCCTCCTCAAACGTATCGAAATTACCAAGAGTGAACACTGAAATGGAATCATTGACCTTATGCTCGACTAGGTCTTCCATTTTAGCAAGTCGTAACTTGATCTGGGTTGGTATATCGTAGTTGGTGTAGGTTCCGACATGCACAGTATAGTCTGAATCAACAGATTTCTTCGAGAATAACCAATCCTGATTTACATCCTTCCTAAGTAAGGAAGCGGTATCTTGGCCATAGGTCTTGTAGATATCCTGATAGCTGATTCCTACTCCGTTCGGATCTACTATTCTTCCTGCAGTAGTTTTCAATTCTTTATCGCGGTAATCAGGAATACCATCTCCATCTTCATCTGCAGGACAACCATTGGCATCAACAGTGAGGCCTTTTGGCGTTCCGCCACATTTATCTTTAAAGTCTGTTACACCATCACCATCAGAATCTTCCTCAACAAGTTCTCCCAAATTCGCATATTCCTCGCCAGCTTGGTCGATCTTCGGTGCTTTCTTCTTAAAAGGATCGAATCGGAAAATGAGAGAAAGGCTGGTGTAAATGAATCCGTCATTTGAAATAAGCGGGGTGCTACCTCCTTCAACATTGTCCATTTTATCTGTTCCCGTGAAGTAGTAATACGCACCAAGCCTTACTGCTACGTTTCTATTGGCGTTGAAATCGAAACCAGCGCCTACGGGTATAGAGAATGTTGCAATTGGAGATTCTGCAGTCTCTTTGGTCTCGTATTCATAGTCGCGTTCTATAACATTGATGTTATCAGAAAGTGGGGCAGATTCTGGTTGGTCGCGTATCAGGTTATCCGACCAATAGTAATAATCTCTTCCTTGCGCATCCTGAAGATCCGTGTAAACGTCAAAATCGGAATAGCCTATTCCCACAGAGATAAATGGTGTTATACCTACAGGACTGTGAATGAGATTTTGGAAGTTGTAAACCAGGTTGGCTCCAATGGAGAAACTTTCAGCTTGAAAATTTCGAGGAGTGTCATGCAACGAAACATTTTGATTCCAGCTTACCTTGGAAATCATTGCATTCAGATTCAACTCCAGATAATTGGTCACATTAGCTCCGATTCCGAAATTATAACCTGGATGACTCCCAATTCGATGTACAGTGGTTCCAGAGTTATCTCGTAGGTCTCCGAAGTAATTCATCAGTCCAATACCGCCATGCACGTTTGCCATAAATCGGTAAGGAACTTTTTCCTTGGGTCCTTTGCTCTTGGATTCAATCTTCTTTTCCTCTTTTTTGTTTGCTTTCGCAACCTCTTCCTTTTTGGCTTCGGAAGGCTTTTGCTCTTCGGAACTTTCCTGAGCATATGCTGGAATCAGGAGAATGAAGGATAGCAAAGTCAGTATGATCAATCTCATTGTTAGGGTCTTTGGTGGTGCAAAGGTAATCTGTTGTATGTTATTCTTCGAAGAATAGATCAATCAATTCATAGATCATTTCTTCCGTGTACGGAGATTCTCCTCTTTGGAATCTTGCGATCATCTCGTTCACTTCATCCGCTGTAAGTTTTCCATCTCCATTGAAATCAACTTCCTTGAATTTGTTTGCTAGGAATCTTTCCGTATCCGAGAGGCCATCTTTCTGGTAATTGTCTAGGATGTTCAGTGTGCCATCAATATAGACAGCCATAGTTCCTCCAAAGTCAATGACTTTAGCGCCTTCCATATATTCTTGGTAGAAGTCGATTAGGTTGAATAACTGAGATACGTTTAATGGAGATACGCCTTCCAACACATCTTCAATTACTCGCATTACTTCATCGGCAGTTATGATACCGTCTGTGTTATAGTCAGCATCGACAAATTCTGGCGGAATAGTTGTGCTGATGTTTTCTTCTTTCGTAATTGATAGCGGTCGGGTAGGAGAGAGGAGTTTCTCATCAACCATCTTCTTATAGACCTTATCAACACTCTTGAATACTTGGTCAACAGAACCTGCTTCCTTCGGAGTTTGACTATAAACCTCTTTGCTGATCTCTTCAAAAAGCTGGTCAAATTCTCCTTGTTTTTCAACCTGATTCTGAATGTTCAGCATCATGATCGCCAATTTGGTGGAATCTTCCGCAGTTAAAGGCGCTCTCTTTGCAAGAATTCCGCTAGGATAGATCTTGTGCATATTCGCTCGGATAGTGGCAAGCGAATCTGCATAATCGGCCAGCATACGCTCATCAGTGAGAGTAACACCATCAAGGTCTACAACGCTTTCTAACTTGGTGGAATCTTCTTTATCTCGGTAATCTGCAATTACATCAAGGTCAGAATCAACCGGACAACCATTCTGATCCACCTTCACGCCTGTAGGAGTTTGAGCACATTTATCTTCAAAATCGTTGACACCATCTTCATCAGAATCAGCCATTTGCATGGCATAGAAGTCAATCTCTTCGTAATAGTTGTCTTTCTGCGTTTTAGTATAACTGCTACCAACTCCTATGCTGTAGCTAACCGACATAGAAGTGAACAGGAACATATCGTTTCTAGAATTGCCAGCCCTCTCGTCAACTCCAACATCAGAAATATCATCAATAAGATCAGTGAAGGTGTAATAGAAACCAGCGCTCAGTTTTGCACTGAGTCGTTTCCCCATTTTAAAGTCCAATCCAGCTGTTACGGGTAATGAAAAAGTGAATTGGTCATACTTGCCAAGTCCGTCAATGTTCTCATCACGAAGATCTGTCTCATAGTTGTAGTCTCTTTGTAAAGCCACGGCTTGTTCAGAATTCGGATCGTTCTGATCTAAACTCATAATAGAGCCGTCATCCCAATAGAAGTAACGATTCCCATTGGCATCAAACATGTCAGACTTGCTATCGAAATTGATAAAGGAAACTCCAAATCCGATAAAGGGTTGGATGATTCCGGGCTTTTTATAAAGATGATTGAAGTTATAGCTTACACTTGCCGAACCTATGAAGGTCTCTGATTTGAAATTGAGATTACGGGTTGTCGAACGCTCATTGATGGTAATATTTCCGTAAATGGCAGTAAGATTGATATCAAAGTAACGCGAAAGATTGGCGCTACCTTCTACCTGAACACCATAAGTACTTGTGAAAATATGCTGATAGTTATTATCGTTCACGTCTCCGAAAAAAGTAAAAACCCCAGCTCCAATTCCAATTCTAGGTGCTAGAAGGGCGTCTTTACCGCGATTATCAACGTAATAAGGATTATTGGTTTGTCCTAAGCTAGGCAGAACAGCGAACAAATTAAGGACAGAAAAAAGTAAAATTCTTTTCATAGGCGATTAAGCACAAATTCAGCTAAAAGTAACCAAACCATTATTCTTGGTCAAAATAATAGTCTATCAGATCTTGAATGTCCGAAACGGACCTAACGGCCTCTCCCTCAAATAGTAAGTCAATGAAGTGAAGTACCTCACTCGGAGATATCCAATTGTTCTTGTCTAGATCTGCCCATAAGAAAGTTCCGGTTTGCTTTGGCTCAGATTCAGCGATAGATTCAAGACTGAAAATATCCTTCTTGTCATCTATCTGTTGATTTTCAGAAACTAGTGCTTCATTGCTTTCTGAAATCGCTGGTGCGATCACTTCGTTAGGCTCCTCAGTTTCTATTAATTCATTTGGTGTTGAACTGTTTTGGTTGGAACCTAGAGACGCCTTCATGCCAGCGTATTCCTCATTATTGACTAACCCGTCTTCTTTCAATTTTTCGAGTTGATCTTGAAGGACAACATTTTTAAATGATTCGTTATCATCAACTTGAGTAGGCTGTGTTGACGCATATTTTATTTCATCAATGATCAGATTCTTCCTCTTGACATCTAAAGAAGTCGAGATAGAAGAAGATTCAGACGAAATGACATCTTTCGTTTTGTTCAGGTTGGTTGCAGCCAAGCGAAGAACTGATTTCAATTCCTCAGAATTGTTGGATGATCTGATTGTTTCTTTCGATGATTCAAGAAGTGTTGTGGTATTGGAAACCGAGGATTCAACGATTTTAAAATCAACCATTTCATCCTCTGAATTCACGGCATCCAATTGTTTATTGGCCCGCTTCAGATCAGATGTAGTTTCAATTAGCGATGCTTTCGTCAGATTCAGATTCTCTAGTGCAGTTTCAAGAATCTTTATTGCTTCTTCTTTTGCTGCCTTTAGGTCTTTCTTAGTGTCGATGGTGGTCTCTGCGAGAGAGGTAAGTTCATTCCTTCTTTTACTGAGGCTTTCGTTAGATAGTTCGTTCGTCTGGGCCAGCATTATCATCGCGTTTTTCAACAATTGAGAGGCGGCTGCTAGGTTGGTATTCTCCAACGATTGTTCATTGATTATTTCTTCGCCATTAGACTTGGCTAATTCGGTATTCGATTGATCTATTGTTATCAAAAGCCGCTGATATTCCGCTTGTTCCAGGACGCCTTGATCACGTAATGCATCCAATTCTTCTTTCACAGCTTTAATTTGTTCAATTGAGTTCAAATTTTTGCTCAGAACCTGCTCTGTTCTTGCTCGTGCAACAGTTTTTCGTGCAATGAGAATAGACTCATCAACCTGTGTCGATTCTTGGGCAAGAATTTCCTTAGTGTGCAAAAGATTTCTGGTCGTAATATTTAGTGCTGATTTCAATTCCTCAGAACTACTTGAGGCCGCAATTTGAGCTTTAAGTGATTCCATTGTTGGTACGGTCTCTTCAACCACAGCTTTCAGTTTTTCCGCGCTAGAAAACTTGTTCTCTAGGTTATTGCTTGATAGATCGGTGGATGCTGAATTGATATTATTGGCTGTTTGATTCAATTCAGAAGATGTTTCAGCCAGTTCTAAAATTGACTTTTCAATCAATTTTATTGATTCTGCTTGGCATCATCTTTAAGTTCCTTTTAGACGAAAGTTCAAGTTTGATAATTGCAGTTATTTGTTGGCTGTTGTCTACTAAGGATTGTTCAGATGCTTCTGAGATTTTTCTAATGGACTCCGATGCAGCGGATAATTGTTCTGTTAGGGCCACCAACGCATCTTTTTTCTCGGATTTGATTTTTGGTTTTACCGAGTTTTCTGAATCTGAAGGCTTACCGTTTGATTTGACTTCTAGATTATCAAATCGAGGTGCTGGCTTAGCAGATGGTTTCGTAGTTCCAAGAAAGATACTTACGCCAACAGAACCAAAGAGGTGGTTGTCATATCCAGAGTTTCCTGACCTTACACCGAGGCTTTGGTCATTCACATTATCTATAAGGTCTGTGAAGTTCAGCACGTAAGCAAATGATGCATTGATACCTACATTCTTAGATATCTGAAAACGAATGCCTGCATTGAAAGGCATTGTAAAAGCTGTTTGAGAATATTTTCTAAATCCATCCAAATTGGCATCTCTAAGATCGGTTTCATATTCAAAATCCCGTTCCAATACAGTTGCTTCTGAAGGGTCAACAGAACCTTCAACTTCGGCATATATCAGCCCATCGCTCCAGTATTGGTATGCAACTCCATTTTCGTTTATCAAATCTCCTTTAGAGCGAAAAAATACCGCTCCAATACCGAATCCAACGTAAGGACGAATGAGCTGCCTTCCGTTTGCTTTAGGTTTTAAAAGAGGGAAGAAGTTGTACTCTACATTAAGATGCTGACTGAACAGCGATGTTCTGTAATTCAGATTGGTAGTGCCGCGTTGTTCCTCGCCCAATACAGATCCAGTATATAATTCTAATGATAGATCAAGGAATTTGGCAACCCTTTGCGTAATTGTGAGCTGATAACCCAGTTGTCGAAAAGGCGATGGACCTTTACTTGAAAGTGATACATCAGTAAATCCGTGGTTGAACCCAACATTCACGCTAATTGTAGGGAGAGGAATAAGGACATTGTCCTTGGCAAGTGTATCTGACGCATTTTGTCCGAACGACACAACGCTGCTCGTTAAGAGCAGAAGAATAGAAATCAGTCTATACGTTTTGTAGTGCATTACGAAGTGTCAAGATAAAAAATAACCCAGGCTTTTTCGGCCTGGGTTAGAATCTTTCGCAGCTATGTTGTCTTATTGACCTGCAATTTCCAAAGCTTCTTTTACATGAATTCGGACTCCATCATTGTATGCAGTAACGAATGGACCTTCTACACCGCTGTTATCTCTTAGTTCATTGCTGAACGTTTTTGCTGGTCGGTAAGAACCGAATTCTCCAACAACATATTTCTTCAATCCTTCATGTTCTTCTATAACTACAGCCTCATTAAGTCCATATTTCTGCTGGAAGAACGAAGGGTCAACCTGATTTGGTCCTGCTGCTATTTGAACTCTGAAAACTAGACCCGGCTTAGATTTAAGCATGGCATCGTTATAGTCAGAAGCAGGAGTTGGCTCTGCAACCGGTTTAGGTGCAGGAGTAGGTTTTGGCGCTGGAGTTGGCTTAGGTGCTGGAGTTGGAGCTGGTTCTGCATCGGCAACCTCTTCAACAACCTCTTTTACTTCTTCTGCAACTTCTTCAACTACCTCAGCAACTTCTTCAACTACCTCCGCAACTTCTTCGGCAATCTCTTCGACAACTGGCTCTGCTTCAACAACTTCTTCGGCAGGAGCGGCTTCTTCTCTTGCAGCTTCTGCTGCAGCTTCCTTGGCCTGCTGATCAGCTAAAATTTTATCCATTGCAGCTTGCTGAGCAGCCTCTGCTTGATTTGCTTGAATAGCTATTATGTCTTTTGGAATGATGAATTTCTCAGTTTCGTTATCCTTTATATACGCAAAAGAGCCTTCAATAATCTGATTACCACTTAAGGAAGCATCAACGTTGATTTTATAAGATACTTTGAAGTCTCCATTAGGTAATGCCATCCAAAGGAATTTGACTTTTTGATCTTTAAAAGAAAAAGTTGCGTTCGCAGATTCTCCTGCTTCTGCGGTAAAACCTGGAGGCAGAATCTGTTGCAATTTTGCGAATCCTGAGACATCTCCTTTGGCGATGTCAAGTTCCATGGTAAAGCTGCTGCCCGGAGCTGCTGTTGCTGGTAATTTTGTAGTAACAGCTACTTGTGCTAACAGAGAGCCTGAGAACAGTATAGTAGCAAACGCAGTAAGTAGAGTAGATCTTGTGATCATGCTGTTTGTTTTACTTTTTTATTGGGTGTCTAAGGTATTATTTTTTGCTATTGGTCGAAGAAATAGTCAATGAGGTCCATGATATACTGTGCACTGACTGGTAATTCTCCGTCAAAGAACATGTCGATGGCGTTATACACTTCTCCGACAGAAATGGTTCCATTTTTGTCAACATCCACTAATTTATAATCCGCCCCAGCAGATCCCGGTGAATTCACATTATCCCTAATAGGTTTTGGCTTATACACGTCCGCCATATCAGGATAGACTTCAAACATTTGAGCCCGGATAGTTGCCACTGTATCATCTTCAGACAAACTTATCATGTCATCAGTAAGTCCAACACCATTTTCATCAACATTCAGATTCGGATCGGTATTAGGTTCATTGTCTGCGTAATCATAAACACCATCACCGTCAGTATCAAGAGGACATCCCTTTTCATCAATCGTGGCATTTTTAGGGGTTTCTGGGCATAGGTCCAAAATATCCGCCACGCCATCTCCATCGCTATCTCCGTCCAAGGAGGCAAATTCCATATCGTCATACACACTTTTCTTTTCCTTTTTAGGAGTAAAGAAATCAAAGTGGTACGAGATAGA
The DNA here is from genome assembly GCA_018402015.1 of Flavobacteriales bacterium. Taxonomy (GTDB): domain Bacteria; phylum Bacteroidota; class Bacteroidia; order UBA10329; family UBA10329; genus UBA10329. The sequence continues at coordinate 14,904 of JAGYJL010000029.1, forward strand.
AGTGAATAGGAACATGTCGTTCAATTCGTCACCTTTTCGTCCTTGAACACCATCTTTGGTATAGTTATCAATTAAGTCAGTCAATGTGTAGGAGAAGGTAGAGGTCAATCTGATCATTGATCGTTGTGAAACGCGAAAGTTCAATCCGAATGTCACAGGAATGGCAAAGGCGAACTGGGCATAATTCCCTAAACTGTCTAGGTTCGCTTTCCTAAGATCAGTTTCATATACATAATCCGCTCTAAGTATATCTGCTTGATCAATATTGGAATTGTCAGCAAGCTGCGGAAGACTGCGAATAGTACCATCTGACCAATAGTTGTATGCTACACCATTTTCGTCTTTTAGGTCGCCTTTCGTATCAAAATTCACTGCGCCAACACCGACAGAAATAAAAGGATTGAGGAAACGCTTAGCACGGAGAATTCCTGCAAAACTGTATTCAGCGTGCAGGTTGAAAGTGACTATATCGCTACTAAAATTGAGTTGTTGCTCTCTGTCACGAGCAGACATTTTTCCATAAGCTACATCGAACCTTAACCCCCAAGATGGAGTGAAATTTTTAATTACGCTTGCCTGAAAACCATAATTGTTGATGAGAGGGTTTGTACGTTCGTTATTGTTAACCTCTCCGAAATAGTTGAAAAATCCAGCACCAAGACCGATTATTGGTTTATAAATGGTGTTCTCTTCGTTCCAAGTTTTTCTTTCTTCTCGTTTAGCGTCTTTAGCCGCTTTGGCCTCCTCAACAGATTGTCCATTGTTTACTGATGAATCGGAATCTTGCGAACGACCTGTAAAGGCCAATCCTACAATAAGAAGAAAGGTGAGAAGTCTCGTCAACATGTATAGTACTTATTGCTCGAAGAAGAAGTCGATGAGGTCGTGCAATTTAGCCGCAGAGAAATCAAGTTCTCCTTCGAAGAATGCATCAATTGCCCACGTGATTTCATCAGCAGAGATGAATCCATCCCCATTTTGATCAACCACTGTAAAATCACCCAATTCCTGAGATTTTTGTTCTTCACTTGGCTTATCAAATGAGTAGTAGTCGCCAACTCTTGGCATCTCCATACTTGGATAAGCTTCATAAACAATATTGTGTGCAACTGCATTCGTGTCAGGTAGTACGATAAAATCAGGGTCAATGGTTACACCGTTTACATCAACCAGTGCAGAATCTGCAGAGGTTTCTGCATCTCTGTAGTCTGGAACACCATCGTTGTCTGAATCAAGCGGACAACCAGAAGCATCAACTGCAGCTCCAGCTGGTGTGTTTGAACAAAGATCTTCAATATTGATCACACCATCTTCATCATCATCAGCATTGTCTAAGGCAAGGAAGTCAAACGAATCGAACATTGAAGAATCTGGCTTCGGACTTTTAGCAGCAATGTGATATGCAAAACCGATAGAAGTATATAGGAAATGATCCGTCTGTTTTCCGTTCTTATATGCATCCAAGTGGTCGCTTAAACTCCAATTGTACGTAGCGCTTATATCTGCGTGGAACTTATTTCCAAACTTATAACGCAATCCAAGACCGAAGGGGAAGGTCAACGCTCCTGTTTCGAGCTTGCTACCATCGAAAGACTCTTTAACCTCAGTTTCATATTTATTATCGATGTCTAGAACGTTGGCGGTTCCTAGATTCTCTTGGGTTTTAGCACGATCTCTAACAGTTCCATCATTCCAGTAGAAGTAATCGCGACCTTCTGCATCCTTCAAGTCAGTGCGATGGGTCATTTGGAAGATGTATCCAACGCCTCCGAATAAATAAGGCGAAAAATTAGAGGATCGATTGATGAAAAGGTTGTTATCCAGATACACATTTACCTTGAAATCAAGGTTCATGATCTCGGTTTCAATATTTCGATTCTCGGTAGCGATTGGTGAACGCTCAGTTTCTCCTAACCATCCGTACAGGAAGTTGAGTGAGAAACCCACTGCGCTGAAAGTTCTGTGCTCAATCCCTCCGTTAATACCCCATTTCCAATTGGTTGTATTGTAAAGGTTGATGTCATCAGAAATGTCATCACCAAGTAAAGAAAGGTTACCTGCGCCTACATAGATGTAAGGCAATTTATTATCGTAAAAAGGAGGACGAGGCTTCTTCTCCTTTTTTTCTTTTGGTTCTTTTTCGGTTTTCTCTTTTTTGGCTTTTTCGTCAGCAGACGAATCTTGTGCGTAAGAACCAAAGGAAACCGTGAGTATGAGAAATGATAGTAAAAGTCTAAGCTTCATCCGGGTAGGTATTTCGCTTGTTGGGGCTGTTTAGATGCGCGTAAAAATAGAATAAATCTCAGAATTCCTGCTAGTCCAACATTCTGGTAACCCGTTCTAGTGAATATTGACGCTCAACTTAGAAGTTTGGCTTGATGCTGTACTTGGAATAGAAGTCTGTAATATGCTTCACGGCTTCTTGCGATGTGTTGACCAACGACATGAGGTCAAGGTCCGTCTCATTGATATTGCCATTGGATGCAAGCATGGTTGCTTTGATCCAATCCATTAGACCAGACCAATACTCGGTGCCGACTAATATGATGGGGAATTTGGCAACCTTACCTGTTTGAATCAATGTTAACGCCTCGAATAACTCATCCATCGTTCCGAAACCACCTGGCAGTACCACAAAGCCTTGCGCGTACTTGGTAAACATGAGTTTACGTACGAAGAAGTAATCGAAGTTGATGAATTTGTCCATATCAATGTATGGATTAGCGTGCTGTTCGAACGGAAGATCGATGTTCAATCCAACCGATTTACCATTTGCTAAGCGTGCACCTTTATTTGCCGCCTCCATAATTCCAGGACCTCCGCCAGTAATTATACCGAAACCATTAAGCGACAACTGATAGGCAATATCCTCTGCCAATTGGTAATATGGATGGTGGGGTTCTGTTCTGGCCGAACCGAATATCGACACGCACGGACCGATACGAGCTAAGGTTTCAAAGCCTTCTACAAATTCGGCCATGATCTTGAAGATCTGCCACGAATCTTTACTTTTTATCTCGCTCCAATCTTTTGGGGCCAGAGCCTGCTCTATGCGCTTTTCGTTGTCTTCGCTCATGACTAAACTTTCCAATAAAACTAACGCAAAGTGCTAATCAATGTTTTACATCAACCCTAAACCCTCCAATTCCAGCTTCAGGTATTGAGAAGTAAACCCTTTCCCAGATGCCGCTACTTCCGTTGGAGACCCTTTAGCTATGATCTTACCGCCACGCTTTCCACCTTCAGGACCAAGGTCTATGATGTGATCCGCACTACGTATAATATCAAGGTTGTGCTCTATGACAAGTACAGTATTACCCTTGTCTGTAAGACGGTTCAGCACTTCTAGCAGGATACGTACATCTTCAAAATGTAAACCTGTACTTGGTTCGTCTAAAATATAGAAGGTGTTTCCTGTGTCGCGTTTCGAGAGTTCTGATGCGAGCTTAATACGCTGCGCTTCACCTCCAGATAATGTAGTTGAACTCTGCCCTAGTTTTATGTAGCCCAGACCGACATCCCTGATGGTCTGTATCTTTTTTAAAATGGATGGAATGTTCTCGAAAAAATCCACTGCTTCATCAATGTTCATGTCCAGCACGTCTGAAATGGATTTTCCTTTATATCGTATTTCCAGTGTCTCACGGTTATACCGATTGCCATTACAGCTAGGACACTGGATGTGTACATCAGGCAGGAAATTCATCTCAATGGTCTTGAGACCAGCACCTTGGCACTCTTCGCACCTGCCGCCTTTAACATTGAATGAGAAACGACCTGGCTTGTAGCCGCGAATTTGCGCTTCGGGCACCATGGTAAACAGGTTGCGTATGTCTGAAAACACGCCCGTGTATGTAGCTGGATTACTTCGTGGTGTTCGACCAATAGGGCTTTGGTCAATGGCAATTACCTTATCAATGCGTTCCAGTCCAGCAATACTGCCATATGGCATGGGTTCTTTTTCGGCCCTGAAAATGGCCTTGTTAAGAATAGGGTAGAGGGTTTCGTTAATTAAGGTCGATTTGCCACTACCCGAAACTCCAGTAACACAAATAAATGTTCCTAATGGAAATTCTGCAGAAACGTTATTCAGATTATTACCCTTAGCACCGCTTATCCTTAGCGTGTAGCCACTGCCTTTTCGATATTCCTTTTTTGGAGGAATTAGGAAACTTCCGTTGAGGAATGATGCAGTAAGCGAATCGTTGGCAAGCATTTCCCGTGCGGTTCCCTGCGCAACTATTTGTCCACCATGCACACCTGCCTTAGGTCCAATGTCTATGACGTGGTCGGCAGCCATCATCATGTCCTTATCATGTTCAACTACTATAACAGAGTTACCAACGTCTCTCAGTTTCTTAAGCGCATCAATCAATCGCTGATTGTCGCGCTGGTGCAATCCTATGCTTGGTTCATCAAGAATGTATAGAACACCAACCAATTGAGAACCGATCTGTGTGGCAAGGCGAATACGTTGTGCTTCACCACCTGAAAGCGACCGTGCAGGACGATCAAGCGAGAGATAATCCAATCCTACATCTAAGAGAAACTGAACTCGGGTCTGTATCTCTTTGACTATTTCGTTGGCAATAAAAAGTTGTTTTTCATCCAGCGTATCGGCAAGATTACCGAACCAGTTTTGCAATTCTTGTAGATCCAATGCGCTTACCTCTGCAATGTTCTTACCTGCCAAGCGGAAATAGAGTGCTTCTTTTTTGAGTCGAGCGCCATTGCATGATGGACAGCTTTTTCGTTGCGTAAAACTTGCAGCCCATTTTTGTAAAGATTTGCTTGCGTCATCTTCTGCTTGGCGCGATATGAAGTTGACAATCCCTTCAAACGAAAGCGAATACGAACTTGCGTTTGAATTCACATCCTTAACCTTGAAAACCTCGCTACTTCCGTACAAGATTACATTCAGTGCTTCTTCGGAGATGTCTTCGATAGGCGTTTTTAGGTCAAACTCATATTTTTCTCCTATTGCTTCCAACTGACGGAAAATCCAATTGTTCTTAAAATCTCCGATCGGGGCAATTGCCCCTTGTGCAATGGAGAGTTTCCTGTTTGGAATGATCTTGTCTTCTGTTATTTCAGCAACAGTGCCAAGGCCGTTGCAATGATTGCATGCACCGTATGGCGAATTAAATGAGAAGAAGTTAGGTGCTGGTTCATCGTACGCAATTCCCGTTGTTGGACACATTAGCGACCTGCTGAAAAACCGTACATCTCCTGAGTCATGATCCATCGTCATCATGGAACCTTTGCCGTGTTTCATGGCCATTTGAACCGAATCGGAAAGGCGCTGCGTACTCTTGGAATCAACCTTAACCCGATCAACAACAACCTCAATGTCATGAATCTTGTAACGATCGAGCTTAATGTTAGCGTCAATATCTAAAACTTGCCCATCTACGCGTACTTTCTGAAAACCTTGACGTTGTATCTGAACGAATAGCTCGCGGTAATGTCCTTTTCGTCCTTTTACTACCGGGGCAAGTAAAAGCACCTTTTTCTCGTTCAGATCTGTTTTAATGATTCGAATGATCTCTTCATCCGAATATTTAACCATCATTTCTCCGGTGTTGTAGCTATAAGCGGTAGCAGCCCGAGCATACAACAAGCGCACTAGATCGTAAATCTCTGTTACTGTTCCAACGGTTGACCTAGGGCTTCGGTTGGTCGATTTCTGCTCGATGGAGATAACTGGACTGAGCCCCGTGATATTGTCAACATCAGGCCGTTCCAATGTGCCAAGAAACTGCCTCGCATAGGAAGCGAACGTTTCTATGTACCGTCTCTGACCTTCAGCATAAATGGTATCAAAAGCGAGTGACGATTTTCCACTGCCACTTAGGCCTGTGATTACCACTAGCTGGTCGCGCGGAATTTTGACGTCAATATTTTTCAGGTTGTGAACCCTTGCGCCATTGACCTCTAGGAAAGTTTCTTCGCTTGCGATACGATCACTCATCGCCCTCCGGAGTTGAGAGAGTGTCAAGAACTGCCCTGGCGGTATCCACTTGGAGTTCAATTTCTGTGGAACTGAAATCGTGGTAGCCAGTTTTAGGCAGTTTTACTTTGTATCGCTTACCCGATTTATTGGTGAGATAAGATTGACGCATCCAAGGATTGAAAATCTTTAGGATCTTGTAATTGATGTCTTTGTCTGAAGCAAATTTGGCAAGATCGGTAACGGATGTGTCAACGATTAATTCGTGCACATCCTGAGGCATGTAAAGGTCTTTCAATCGGTAGTGAAAACCGTATTTGGTAGGATGTTCCAGAATTTCCTTTGCGGCTAAAATGCGGAAGACATAACGACTGGTTTCGTCATTCAGCAATAGGTCGTAATAGTTTTTCACATTCTGACGGTCCAATTGCTTCTCCACTCCGTTCATTCCCATATTGTAACTCGCTGCAGCCAAGGTCCAATTGCCATAACGATCATGGGCGTCTTTCAAATACTTACAGGCAGCCTCAGTAGATTTCTCCACATCATATCGTTCATCCACAACAGTATTTGTTTCAAGCCCAAATTCCTGTCCAGTGGTTTTCAGTAGTTGCCAAAATCCTGCAGCCCCTGCTGGTGAGACGACATTCATCAGTCCACTCTCAACCAATGCCAAATACTTGAAATCTTCTGGAATACCATTCTTTTTAAGAATCGGCTCAATTACAGGGAACCACTTGCTTGCGCGTTTGTGGTAAAGCAAACTGTTAGATTGCCAATACGTGTTAACCAATAATTCACGGTCCAAACGTTCATATACGTCCTGATCATGAACAGGTACATCTTCTCCGCAGAAACTCAGGTCTTCTGGAATTGTGATGCTGTAGATCCGATAATCTTCGTTGAATTTACTTTGGTAGCTCTGATCTTCGGACCGATGATCGTCACTTGAATACGTGAAAATCTCAAATCCGAAAACTGCTAACAACACAAGAATCGCAGTGGCAAGAACTCTATGCGATCGGTCGGTGGTCATCGTTCCTTGTGTTTGTTATAACGGGTAATACCGTACAGAAACGTGAACAAAGCTGAAAAGTATGCTAGGAACAGCCCAAAATGAATGTAATCCCAGTTATCTGCAATTACTCGGTCAATGATTACTAAGAATATTACCGATAAGAAGGACAGACCAAAGAATGACAAAGCAACTTGTTGGTCTGAAAGGCCGAGGTAAGACAGATGGTGCGTTGTGTGATCCTTACCGCCTACGAATGGAGAATGCCCTTTCAATAATCTATTAATGGTCACGGTTGTTGTATCGATTATAGGTACGATAAAGACTAACAACGCTACAATGAACTGCTTTGTTTGAATTCTGAAATTTATTTCTGCGTGACCATTCCACAGATACAGTATTCCAATTGCGGCAAGAAATACGCCCAGGAATTGACTTCCAGTATCTCCCATATACATTTTAGATGGATTCCAATTGTAATACAGGAAACCGAGTAATCCGGAAAGAACACCTAACAAGGTGATGAAATAAATGCTCATTACCTCATCCTTAGAATATAGCATATACAGCACCGCAAGAATGACAGATATAGACACGGTAGTGGTAATTCCATCCATGTTGTCGAGCATGTTAATCGAATTCATTAAGCCAACAACCCACAGAACGGTAAGGGAGTAATCGATAGCTGTAATACCAGAGATATTGATGCTCGTTCCAGTAGCAATGAGTATTACCGCGCTACTTAACTGTGCAAAGAATTTGAGGAACGGTTTTGTGTTGTAGGCATCATCGGCCAGGCCAACTACAAAGCCTAAGGAACATGCCGCCATAACTCCTAGAAAACGAACAATATCGTTAATGTAATTAGCTGCTTCAAACAGAATGGAATAACATGCTATGGAGAACAGAAATAATATATAAAATGAAATCCCTCCGAATGCAGGTTTAGAGGTAGAACTCCACCTGACCATTGTCTGTTCTTGGTCTTTGACTCCCAGTGTTCTGGAGAACTTTAAAAACAGGCCATTTATAAGGAAAGAGAATAGCACTGCACACACCGTGAATGCCACATACACCCAAAGAATTTTATCTGAACTTAATTCAAGCATGAATTAACTGGAATGATTGAACAACTAATGTATCTCGTTAAAACTGACTTTCAAAGTCACTTAAACAATGGAGCATTCCTGGTCTTTTTCCGAAACTATCCAGTTCTCGATTTCCCAGTTTATTCTAACTCGAGACCATTCCATCGAATACTTCCTTCTGCTTGTTTGTTATACCTTCGGTACAATCATAGAAAAATAGCGTTTTGTCTTTTAAGGTTTTGAAACTATATAGGCAAAACCTGGGGGTATCAAGTGCTAATTTGTTTTCATCATTGAGTTCCACGAATAATGCTTCCCAAATGTGTCAGATGACTTTTCTGATATCTACTGCCACATCAAGCACAACCCCTTGCAGCACTCGAATTAATTTACCCTGTGCATACGGTGGATTTTGAGAATTAAATCCACGAACCACTCCTTTCTGAGACTGTGAAATATTTGTTTGTGCAACTTCAATTTTCAGCCTAATTCAGCCCAAGAATCTTTTATTGAGATCCTTCAAAAAAAGTAACCTCTTTCATCATAAATACGATTAATTATAAGTACCAGATCTTTTTAGACCTGTTTCAACCAGCTTCATTCCTTGTAATTAATCGTATTTCCCTTTGAACAGTCGGGTAAGAAAATTGCCACTTCCTTCGTTCTCGTCTTCTTCGTAATAGCATAGCCGTATCCATAGCCATGCCCATAGCCGTACCGTAACCATATCCGTAACCATATCCGTAGCCATGTCCATATCCATAGCCAGATTTCTGCGTTTCTTGCCCGTTGAGGATGATAGATAGGTTCGATATGTTTCATGGCTAGACGTGCTATATTGTCTATGAATGGCCGCTTAGAGTAATTGGCTCTTGCTATGTAAATTGGGTAATCAGCTTTTTGCATATTGAGGATACCATCCGTTCAATGCCACAAGGGGGGTTGTCAATGATAGTGATGTCGTAAGTTTCCTTCAATTCCGCGATTACATCATCCATTCAGGGTTGATGATAAGCTCTGAAGGGTTGGAGGAATAGGCCCTGCATTTAATAAAATCCAGATTCTCTAGCGTACTTGATTTTATACATTCTTCAACTAGTCCTGCCCAATTAGCAAGGTACTCATACCTCTATCGTTCTCACATTGAAGCCAAAGGTGAATTTTCGGTTTCCTCATGTCAAGGTCAAAATTATAACCTTCTTACCAGCGTAAGCAATAATTACCACCAAAGATTAATCGCAACAAATGTCTTTCCTTCTCCAGAAATTGTACTCGTAATGGATATCAGCTGACCCTTCGGCCTCAAATGTATTTGAGATTGGTCCGAATAGACCGGAAAGCGGAAATCATCGATTTAGGATTCTTATCCACTAAAGCTGGGAATTCCGGAATGTCCTTTTTGTATCCAGGCTTCACACAAGACTGAAATATCGATGCATTTTTACAACGTCCCGAATAGATGTTATCTGATTGAATAGCAATTACTTGAACAGAATGATACCCAAACTTATCATCAAAGCGCCAACGAAACTGATGGTAATAACTGACTTTTTATCTGGAAAGATAGGGTTGCTAGGTACAGATTATTGCTTCAATATTCTATTGGCTGAAACGTATCCTGCTTTTGAGAATTGAATATTCTGCTTTTCTATCTACCAGGGTATTATAAAAACTCTCATTAACACGATTAATCCTCAACAAGCGCGAATATTCGATTTCATCGTAGGTTGAACCTTTCTTTGCTGTAATAGCCTTATAAACCTCCAATTGTTTACGAACTTCACTTAGTTTATTATCCTAAGTTGTTCTTTACCGCTATTGGAAGCTCTCTATGATCGGTTTTTCTGTATGTCAATTTGATAAAGGAGAGCTTTAACCACAGGTTGCTGTTTTTCCTTCACTACATAAAGCATTTGTTCTTTTGTAGCAGGTCTGAAGAGTTTCTAACGATTTGGAGATCGTTCCTTCGTATTCCGAACCCCGAACAAAGACACCAGTCGATAAACATCTAAGTTTTCATTCTGGTTAACTTCTTGCTCAACTTCCGAAAGAAGTTTCTGTTCCACCACCGAAAGTTGAACGATCGTCTTCCAGTTCGTCCAGTCTTTATTAGACGGAAGACCTAAGTTTCTCGTATCTTTTGTCTCATCAATGCTCATACTGTTTTTTCTAAATCGTTGAGATACTATTCTCCGATTCATTTTCTAATCTGTCATAGATGCTTAGCTAATTGACTATCGATGAATTGTAAAAATTATTGGCTGATTCTGCTTTTCGCTCCTTGTCGTTATTTACCAAATCTATCTATCTGATTCACAATGTCCTTGGTCTTCATGGCATTATGATGCTCATCTTTATGTTGATGGTCTTGGCGAATTCATTAAGAATTTCCACTTCCAATTGGACATATACTTGTTCAGATTATTCTGTTTGCTGTTCAGGATAATGTAGAACTGGTTTTGGTCATCATTCTGATTCTGAAGTATACGTTCGTAATTGTTGATTGAAAATTTAAACGACATCTTCGGTTTTCAAGGTGTCAAGTAACGAACTTCTCGAGCTAGATCATCTCAAGCGAGTATTCTAAAACCGCTTTGGTAATCATCAAGAAAACGGATATTTATAGGCTGATTGTAAATGGCATCGTTGAAAATTTCGTAGGATATAGAAAGGAGATGTTTTGTAAAGTTCCGGAGCTTAAAACCTCACCCTTTATCACTAACTCATCAAAGGAGTTTGGATAAGCGACTCTTCAATGGAAACCGTAGAACAATGAAACTCGATTTCCTCATGAATGGTTTGTGAAGATGTTGATTCGGTTTGCTTAGCGCATTATTTCGTGTGTCATGCCCTAACTGAACGGTGGCAACAGATTGGTACACCGGGGGCGTAAAACGCAAGTACAAGAATGCGACAAACGCGAAAAACGTGAACAGAATTACCACAACAAGCACATTCTGACGCGTGATACTGAGTATTAGTCCGATATCAACCTCATCATTAATGAGCGCTATCTGTTTGTTCTTAGTTTCCAAGATTCTGAAGTCTGGTTATTAAGAACACGGTTGTAACTGCTAGTAGTGAAAATTGACAAATAAAGGTGCCACTTATGAAGCGTTTCTCTAACATAGCTTTTCCTAACGTCTATGTAGATAATGTCATTGGCCTGCAGTACCAATTATTCTTCATTCCGCTTAAAATTTGATAGGTCGATTTGGTATACTTCTGGGTTTTTCAGGTCCTCGAATTAACCTGATTCTATCAGCCTTTCCTTCATCAGGGATTCCACCATTAGCAGCAAGCACTTCGAACAGGGTCGTGTTATCATTTTGTAATTGGACAACAGATGTGTTAGGCCCAGCGAAGATAAATCACCCGTTTGTTGCTTTACCTCCAAGGGAAATTACCAAAGGGTTGTTGTTAGAATTCCGGAAAACATCACTCAATCAGCATTTCAGCTTGTCTGATCGTAAGTCAGCCAAATAAATTCTACCAAATAATGGAAGCTTCGCGAATCCATCAGATTCTACATTTATACCAAACGTGGCATCTCCTCCTATAAAACTTGCTTACCGGCCTGCACATTGATTCAATCCCGACCCATCGTTAGTGAAAAGGCGTACAACTACTTTATCATCTGGTGCAATTCGATACTCTGTTTCTATGATGTCCTCGAACTTTGAGTACTCGAACCCAGGTCAATACGCAGCATCCTATTTCTGAAAAGGTAGCGGTCGCAGAACTGAATGATACCAGAAGGAGAAGACCGAGAATCCTGAATCACATTCGATACTTTGGTTTGGCAAAGTTAAGATTTAATCGTGCGGCAGCGGTGTCGATTGTTCAACCAAGAAGTTGTTGATAAAGGGCGTCCATTTTTGTGGTGAGTTGACTATAGTGGAACCGCTCCCAACATTGCTCCAACCTTTGCTGGACATTTCATTTCTAAGTTCTTCAGATTCAATCAAACTCATGAGGTTTTCGGCCATTTGCTTTCATCTGTCAGTTCTGCCAAAAGTCCAGTCACCCCGTGGTCAACTACGTTTTCAACGCCACCAACATTTGTAGAAACAACCGGAGTTCCGCTTGCTTGAGCTTCAATTAAACTAACGGGTGTTCCTTCGTTCTTTGACGTTAGAATTACAATATCCAATCCTGCATTTATCGCGTCAATATCGTTTCTCAAGAACAAAAGTGAGTGGCGTACCTTCAGGTTTATAGTCTGGAAATGCGTTAAATGGAATGCCCAATTCTGAACAGAATGCTTCCAGTTCTTGGCGCATTTCACCATCGCCTAATGAAGAAGCGGACCTTTTTGGTCGTATTGTCGAGCAGTACCGAACCAATCGAAGGAAGTATTTGTGGTCTTACATCACCGACGACCAATGATTCCAACTGCAATCTCATCATTCTGCACATTGAATTCTTTTCGCAATGCAGCTCGTTTTGATTCGGTGTCCGTTCTGGAAACGATCGAGGTCAAACCCAGCGGAATCGCTGGAATTTTCTGGTGGCGCAATCTTGTGCTCAATGGAAAGTTCGTGCTTTTGAATATCGCTGATGGCAATGATGCTTGGAAGTTCGTTTAGCTAAAGAACGCTCGATGCGGCGAACATATTCGTTTTCATTTATTGAAATACGAATGGAAGTAATGACCGTGGAACATTATGCACGATTACTGGAACCTTCAAGTTTATGCGGCCAATCTTCCAATGGCGCCAGGCTTTGAAGCATGCGTATGAACGATATCAGGTTTGAAATCGTCAATGATGCTCTCAATGGCTCGGTAGCGGCCATATCAACACCCAGACTAATTTCCCGTTGCATTTCTGGAACGATGACAAGCGTAATTCAAGGTCAGCAAGGATGTGACTCGAACTTACTTCACTCTTCCTTATCGCCACCAATCAGCGGCTTTCATATTCCGATGGAAGGTACTTGGTCAAATAGGCCACATTGAATGTTGGCCCTTACAGGTTAAAGCGGTTTTGCTATTCGAGTATTCTTGGCATTGGTCAGTGGCGAATATACCTTTTCCACCACGTTTGGAAAACAATCAGATTCAGATATGAGTTGCAGAATCGCCAGGGTCGTTAGAGTGTAATTTGTTGGTCAGTGTTTGAATAGCAGACCAATTGAAAAGTTATGTTCGTAATCAGTTTTCTACGGCTCAGAAGGTCGTCTGTTATCAGCGAGAATTCAGTTCTCCTTTGAACAGTGGTAACGAACCTCAAATCGTGTTTTGGTGCTTCTGAAGCATTTCTGGTAAATCTGCTCGAAACGTCTCTTGCAAAATCCGCTTTCGGATGGTGGAAGTAATCTTTGTATTCTTCAGGAAGGAGCAAAGAGCGGAATTCCACGATTTCTGTGGTCCAGAATGGAACACGGACTTCTAAACTATTGGCCATGCTCATAAGATCGACTTTCGTTAGCATATCGTTTCTCAAAACCTGATGCAAATCTGTGTAAAGCACTTCATCCAGATCACTAGTAGTTCCTAATTCTGAAGTCAATGCCAACTTTCTATTCTCCAATTGAACGCTATCAACTTTGTCCAACTTCATCAACTTATCAACTTCACCATTGAAACTTGCCCAGTTCCAATACCTGTCCTTCGCACCAAGTGAAACACCTTCACTAAACTTCTGTAACTGCCGAACCGTATTTCCAAAACTCGAATTCCGCGAAGCAGGGAGGAGAAACCAAAGCGGTTTCAGTGCAGCCACCATTTGTTCTTTCATTCCCAGATTCCGTGCTCTGAACTCGGCAGCATGCTTGTTGTACCCGGAGAAAAGTTCATCGGCACCATCTCCCGAAAGGGCAACGGTTACGTGCTTTCTGGTATTCCGACAAAGGATATGAACGGGTAGGGCAGAGGAGTCTGCAAATGGCCTATCGATGTAATTCAACACATTATGCAGGTCAGCATACAGATCATCGTTAGTAAGCTTGAAAACCGTGTGGTTGGAACCGATGTTCTTCGCTACAGCTTCGGCATAATGCGTTTCGTCAAACAGCGGCTCATCAGCATAACCAATAGAAAACGTGTTGAGTTTATCTGTTTGTCTAGCAGCAAGGGTGGCAATGATGGAACTGTCAATTCCACCGCTCAGGAACGAACCCAAGGGCACATCCGCAATCATCCTACGCTGAACGGATTTCTCCATTAACTCGCGCAGTTTTTGCTGCGCCTGCTCGTAAGACATTTTCGTTTTTGGAGCAGTTGGTTTTGGAATACTCCAAAATGTTCCAGTTGTCACCCTTCGGCTGCGCTCAGGGAAGTTCGTCTCTTGGTTGAGCGAAGTCGAAACCTCAGTTCCCGTTACTCGCATCCAAGTTCCAGGTTCCAATTCCACCACATTCTTGAAAATCGTCTCTGGATAAGGCGTGTAGTTGAACTGATGATACAGAAACTGCGAATCTGCATCAATCACTTTCGGTATTCCGAATGCCATCAACGATTTCATTTCACTTCCGAAAACCAATGCATCCGCATCTTGATAAACCAACAGCGGTTTGATACCCATTCTATCTCTCGCCAGAAACAACTCGTCCGTTTCCTTATCGTGAATGGCGAGTGCGAAAAACCCGTTCAATTTCTCCAACACCTTTTCTCCCCATTCGATAAATCCTTGAAGTAGAATCTCGGTATCAGAACTGGTTCTTGGTTTGAAATTGGTCAGTTGTGCTTCAACTTCCTTGTAGTTGAATATCTCACCATTGAAAACCATTGTAAAACGTCCGCTTGCATCGGTGAATGGCTGATTGGCCGAAGCCGATGTGTCGATGATTGCCAAACGTGAATGCCCCAAGGCTGCGCTGCCTTCCATGTACTTTCCACTACCGTCTGGACCTCGGAGCGCCATAGTGGCAATGGCGGCATCGAGCGTCTCAACGTAAGGGCTTGCCGCGGCAAGCCCATTCAACGAATAAAATCCTGTAATGCCGCACATGATTGCAAATGTAGGGGCGTATGGTTATACGCCCGTTGCACGGTTTGAAATAGAAATCGGACGTATGTCCATACGTCCCTACAAATGAATTACTTCATCATAAGCCGCAGCAGCAGCTTCCATGATTGCTTCGCTCATTGTAGGGTGTGGATGCACCGTTTTGATGATTTCGTGTCCTGTTGTTTCCAGTTTTCGGATAGCCACGATCTCTGCGATCATCTCGGTTACGTTCGCTCCGATCATGTGTCCGCCAAGCAATTCGCCATACTTTGCATCGAAGATCAGTTTCACGAAACCATCTTTCGCGCCAGCGGCACTTGCCTTACCTGAAGCAGAGAATGGGAACTTGCCCACTTTGATCTCGTATCCGGCCTCTTTCGCTTTTGCTTCGGTGTACCCAACAGACGCCACTTCTGGAGAACAGTAGGTACAACCTGGAATGTTTCCATAATCCAATGGTTCTGGACTGTGACCAGCAATTTTCTCCACACAAATAATGCCTTCTGCACTTGCCACATGCGCCAAAGCTGGGCCAGGAATACAATCGCCAATAGCAAATACGTGCGGAATATTGGTGGCGTAGAACTCGTCAACTTTAACGCGACCGCCATCAACTATAACACCTACTTCCTCCAATCCGCAGCCTTCTACATTGGCCTGAATGCCAACTGCAGAAAGCACAATATCGCATTCAATTACTTCTTCGCCTTTCTTGGTTTTAACGGTGACTTTGCAACCATCGCCATCCTTTGATGTATCACCTTCTCTACAGAGCTATCGGTCATGATTTTAATGCCTGATTTCTTGAACGAACGCCCAAGTTGCTTACTTACTTCTTCATCCTCAACAGGAACAATATTCTCGGTAGATACCCAATCGTCGCATCGGTTGCCAATAGCATTGGTAGAAATACGCGAACTCCCCAATGGCTCCAGAACCTACACAACCATTTTCTTCGGTTGTTTGTCAAACACCATGGCTCGCGGCAACCAATGATCTTCTTGCCGTCTTGCTTTAAGTTCGGAAGTTCTCGGCTCGTGCTCCTAATGCAAGAATCACATTCTTGGCCGTTACATCGGTTTTCTTCCTTCAGCATCGGTCACTTCAACGGTCGTTTCCGTTCTTCAGCTTTCGAAACCTTCAATACGATCAATCTTGTTCTTCTTGAAAAGAAACTGAATTCCCTTTGCTCATTCCATCAGCTACGCCACGGCTACGTTTTACCATTTCACTGATGTCTGCTTTGCTTTCACCAACAGAAATGCCGTAATCATAGCGTGATTGATGTATTCGAACACGCCGCTTTTAAAAAGTGCTTTGGTTGGAATGCACCCCCAGTTAAGGCAGATTCCCAATTCGGTGCGTTCTACTACGCCTACTTTCATTCCCAATTTCGAAGCCCGTATGGCTGCAACGTATCCTCCGGACCACTTCCAACTACTATAAAGATCGTAACTCATTGTGTTTGATTTTTGTCACAGAAAGTAGTTAGCATAGGCACAAACCAAATCAAATGAAATCGTATTGCACAACGCGCGTTCTAATACATTTGCAATCATGGAAGGAAGATTGCTTACAAGTTTATCTTACGCAGAACCACATCGCCATTTTGTGGGATGTGGAACTACGTGTCTTTAAACTGAATCAGGAAAAAGTACAGTTGCAATTGCCAGCATGGCGGCCAGGAAGGTATCAGTTGGCGAATTTTGCCAAGAACATTCAGCGCTTTGCCGCTTACGATGCTACTGGTAATGAGTTGAGGGTCCGAAAACTCACGAAAGACCTTTGGGAAGTGGAGACTTCAGGGGTTTCGGAGATAAAGGTTGCCTACAACTATTTCGCAAACGAAATGAACGCGGGTAGCACTTTTGTGGATGACAAACAACTCTACGTCAATCCTGTCAATTGCTGCATGTACAGTCCCGAATGGATAGATGCTCCTGCTACGGTTGAGTTGGAAATTCCTGCCGATTGGAATGTGGCCACAGGTATGCGTTCGGTTGGTAAAAACCTGTTCGAAGTGAAGGATTTTCATGAATTAGCAGACAGTCCGTTCATTGCAAGCGGAGGGCTGCAGCACCAAACGTACGAAGCCGAAGGAGTGAAATTTCACATCTGGTTTCAAGGAGAGTTTAAAACGGATTGGGAACGTATTCTCAACGATTTCAAGAAGTTTTCGAAAGAACAGATAAGTGTGATGGGCGGGTTTCCGGTATCAGAGTATCACTTCCTATTTCAAATTCGAACTTACCAAACCTATCATGGTGTAGAGCACAGTAATTCTACGGTGGTAACGCTTGGGCCGAGTTATGATATTCTAAAACCTGTGCTTTATGATGAGTTCCTCGGAATAAGTTCGCACGAGTTATTCCATACTTGGAACGTAAAAGCGCTGCGTCCTATTGAGATGTTTCCGTACGATTACTCCAAGGAGAACTACACGCGCCTTGGTTATGTTGCCGAAGGAGTTACGACCTACGCTGGCGACCTGTTCCTGTATCAAGCAGGTTGTTTCAGCGAGTTTGAATTCTTTAAGAATGTGCATCAACTCTTTCAACGGCATTTCCACAATTACGGAAGATTGAATCTTTCCGTAGCAGATAGCTCTTTTGATACTTGGTTGGATGGCTACGAGAAAGGAATTCCAGACAGAAAGACCTCTATTTACAACGAAGGAGCTTTGCTTGCAATGATGCTCGATCTATCCATTCTGAAGGACACGCAGAATAAGAGTGGAATTCTGAGCGTGATGCGATTGCTCTACGAGCGTTTCGGAAAAGCAGATAAAGGCTACACCGAAGAAGATTATCAAGCAGCTGTGGAGGAAATAGGCGGGCGTTCGTATGCCGATTTCTTTGCTAGTTATTATTATGGAACCAAAGACATTGAACCCGAGCTTAAAGAATTGCTTTCATACGTTGGCCTAGAGGTTAAAGATATCCGGTCTAGGCTCTATTTCGAAAACCGCTTTGGCTTTAAGGTGGAGTACATCAAAGGACGTTCGGCCAAGATCACCGATATAGCACCAGGTTCCATTGCCGACAGAGCACATATGAAACTTGGAGATGAGATTCTTTCGATCAACGGTATTCGCATTCTCGGAAATCT
>JAGYJL010000003.1 GCA_018402015.1 Flavobacteriales bacterium
CCTGTTCTATCACGTGATCGATCAAACCTCCGGTTCTGATGCCGCTGATGTGACGCAGTACTACGTTGCGGCAGATGACGGTAACTGGGCAAATGGTGCTCACTGGCAGGGAACCCCACAATGGGAAGATATGACCAATGAGACTGCAGGCGTTTTGGGTGGTTACAACACCATTACCAATCCAGCTTGGACGGATTTCTCTAACCCGGCCTTTGCTTTGGCAAATGCTCTTCCTACGGTTTCTATCGATGCGGTGAGCGCGCAATGCGAGCAGGCAGCCCCTATTACGCTTAGTGCCAGCCCTGCTGGTGGCTCGTTTGCTGGTGCGGGAGTTAGCAACGGACTGTTCACCCCGGCATTTGCGGGAGGTGGTACTCATACTGTTTCATACACTTATACTGATGCCAATGGATGTACCAATACTGCTGCCATAGATATCGAAGTAACCGATGCACCAGTTGTCACAATTACATCGAGCAATAGTGGTGCTTTGGAGTTGTGCGATGGTCAATCACTGGACCTGTCTGCAACACCTGGTTTCGATAGCTACGTTTGGAATACAACAGAGCAAACAGAGTCAATTACGGTTACTCAAGGCGGTCAATATTCCGTTACGGCCACAGATGCTGCTGGTTGTGTTGGAACATCTGCTGTTGCCAACGTAACGGTTCAGCCGAATCCATCTCCAGTTATTTCTGGAAATGGACCAACCGAATTCTGCGAAGGAGAGACTTTGATCCTATCTACTGCTCCTAACCAAGGCACTTACGATTGGGAGATCACCAACGGAACAAACCCAACCACATTTGTTACTGAATCTGGCGATTACTTCGTTACAGTGACCAATCAATTCGGTTGTGTGGGAGTGTCCAATACGATTACAGTAGATGTAACGCCAATGGATGAGGCATTTATTCTTGAGAACGGAAACGACCTTACTGTCGATCCTCCAGGTTCAGGTTACCAGTGGTTCTTAAATGGTGATCCGATTCCAGGAGCAACAGGAATTGATTACACAGCAATTCAAAGTGGTAATTATCATGTAGAGTACACGGGTCCTAACGGATGTCCTACCTCAACTTACACATTGGAGTTCACACTTCAAACAGGCGTTGAAGAGATAAGCATATTTGATGTGTTGGATTTGTATCCTAACCCAGGAAAGGGCGAGTTTACTATCCGCGGTATGATGCCAACCATGGAAGATGTTACAATTGAGCTGACGAATATGTTGGGACAGGCACTACAACCAGCAATCACGATCAACAATACAAACCAATTCTCTCAATCTGTAGATATCAGCAGCTATGCTAACGGAGTTTACTTCGTACGTATTAAGGCTGCAGATAGCTATGTTACAGTACGTTATATAAAGAGTTAAGGGAGAAGGGTTATTCCCTTGCAAATCCGACCCCCTTTGCATAGGCCTCGTTTAACAACGGGGCCTTACTTTTATGCAGTGTTCAGAAATGTGATATCAAGTTTGATTCTGCCTGCTGCGTTTGTGCTGGCATTGATTCTTGTACAATTAGGTGAGTATGTTTTTGGTGTTGATCTCGTACAATTCGGGGTCTTTCCGAGAAAGGTTAGTGGCCTGCTTGGTATTTTCACTTACCCTTTCATCCATTCGGGTTGGCAACACCTGATCAATAATTCCACGGCCATTCTAGTTCTCGGTACCATGCTTTATTATTTCTACAGGGAGGTTGCTTCGAAAGCGTCTCTGTGGATGTTTCTGATAAGTGGCGTTTGGCTTTGGATAGGGGGAAGGGCCAATTTTCATATTGGAGCCAGCGGATTGGTGTATGCACTTTTCGGGTTCTTATTTGTGAGTGGATTGCTGAGGAAACATTTGAAATTGATGGCTTTGTCGTTGCTCGTAGTGTTTCTATATGGAAGTCTGGTTTGGGGAGTTTTACCGATCGATCATCAGGTTTCTTACGAAGGGCATCTTTTCGGGTTGATAGCTGGTGTTGTGGTAGCTTTCGTATACCGCAAGCAAGGACCACAGCGCAAGAAATATTCTTGGGAGATGGTAGATGAGGAGGAGGTTCCTGAATGGTATCCAGACCCAGAACGAATTAGAAGAGAACAGGCAGAAAAACAGCTGAAAGAGCAGGAGGAAGCTCGAAATTCGCAGCAGCGGATAAATATCACTTATGTGCTGAAAAAGGATGAAGGAAAAAAAGATAGGAGTTAAGGAGCGCGTGTTTTCATTTGTGCTTTATGGCGGATTGGGAATTACTACAGAGGTGTTCTTTACAGCCATTGTAGACCTCATTAACGCAGGAAATTTTGATGATCTTTCTCTTAAGGGAGTAAGCTATATCTGGATGTTTCCTATTTATGGAATCACCTCGATCGTTTTTCCAATAGGATTCAATTTGCTGAAGAAATATAACCGATTGCTTCGGTATCTACTTTATGGAATTGGTATTCTTATCGTTGAACTGATAGCAGGTTTTATGCTAGAGCAGACCACAGGCAGATGCCCGTGGGAGTATCAGGTTGGGTGGCATTTCGGTGGTTATATCAGATTCGATTACTTGCCACTGTGGATGCTATTCGGGGCCATGATAGAGGAATTCCATCGCTTCAATAGAAGCATTGGTATTACGGAATAAAAAAGGCGGACCATTAGGTCCGCCTTTCTGTTCAATTTGTGTTCGAATATCAGTTATTGAGCATAACTGGCATTACCAGCATCAGCAGATTCTCTCCTTCAACAATAGACTCGCTTGGCAACAGAATTCCCGCTCTATTCGGCTCAGACATTTCAATCACTACCTCCTCGGTCTCCACATTTCCAAGCATCTCAATCAAGAATCTTGAATTGAAACCGATCTCCATGTCCTGTCCTTTGTAACTGCAGGTCAATCGCTCGTCTGCGTTGTTCGAGAAATCAGGGTCTTCGGCAGAAACATGCAATTCGCTTCCTGCCATTTTCAACCTTACTTGATGCGTGGTTTTGTTAGAGAAGTAAGAAACGCGCTTCACAGAGCTTAGGAACGCATTTCGGTTCACTCTCAACACATTTGGGTTTTCTTTTGGAATAACAGCATCGTAATTCGGATAGCGACCATCTATTAATCTACAGATCAAGGTTACGTCTCCAAAACTGAATCTGGCATTGGTATCGTTGTACTCGATGGTAACATCAGATTCCTCGGTTGCCAATACGTTCTTCAACAGATTGAGCGGTTTCTTCGGCATAATGAAGGTTGCTCCATTTTCAGACTTAGCATCCGTTCTGGTGTACTTCACCAATTTGTGCGCATCGGTAGATACGAATGTCACATTGTCCGAATGCAGCTCGAAGTAAACGCCCGACATTACAGGTCGCAATTCATCGTTTCCTGCAGCAAAAATGGTTTTAGAAATAGCTCTTGCCAATAGGTCTGAAGCCACTACAGTTGAGGCAGCTGCCTCAATTTCTGGCGATTTTGGGAACTCAGCTCCGTTCAATCCAGAAACGCTGTACTCTCCATACTCGGAAGTGAATCGAACCGCATGGGTCTCATCGTTCACTGAGAACGTAAGTGGAGTATCTGGAAAGCTCTTCAAAAGATCGAGTAATATTCTTGCAGGAATGGCCACTTGACCTTTTTCCTTGGAAGTAACTTCGAATGAAGTGGTCATGGTTGTTTCCAGATCTGAACCGGATACAGTCAATTTGTTCTCATCAATTTCAAAGAGAAAATTGTCAAGAATAGGCAGCGTATTGTTTGTGCTTACCACACCGCTTATAGCTTGTAGGTTTTTTAGCAATAACTGACTTGAAACAATGAATTTCATGCTTGTATTTTTCGAATGGGGTACAAATATAGCCTAATGCAGTAGTCTGCCCGTAGGTGTTGAAAACTCTGAATTAGTTGTCCCGTCTCAAGTTCGGGTCAATTAGCAACGATGAGATAGGTGGCGTTAATCTATCGAACGAGAAATACTGGATCAGTACGATCTCGTTTTCATTACCATCAATTACGCCATGCATTCTGTCCGGATCCCAAATAAGGGGTTCGTCATTCGCATCAATGGCTCCCGGGTTTCCAGGCAATCTGTACGAAGTAACGGTATGTTTGGCACCTTGCCTATCAGTAAGTGTTATGGTGAAATAGGCCGGAGAGTTTACAATACTGTCCACACGCTCTTGATCATACGGCTGAATGCCTTCAAAGCGTATGTTTCTATATCCGAGTAGGTAGCGTTTCACGAAAACAGTATCCATGTTCTCCATTCTGGCTTCTACCGGACGCAGTTTGAAAAGCTCAACAACCCTTTCTGATGAGTGTGTGATCCTGAATGAGCGCTCTGGTTCTTGATGGAATTCCACTTTCACCTCAGCGATCTCTGGCAAACGCTGCGAAAAGATCTCGGTATCCCGCCATTCCAATGGGCGTACCATGAATCTGCTGGTCAGATAACCATAAAACCCCGGAATGTGGCAGATGAAAGGCGTTCTAGAACCTTCAATAAGCATGTAAGTACCCATGTTATCTTGGGTTGCATCGCTCACGTAATACGTCTTCACCTTTTTCGACCCTTGGTAGATCTCCACTTTCGTGGATTTACCAGCCATCAGTTTTACAATATTGTCGTGTGCCGAATTGGCAACTGGCGCCTTCATTTCAACACGCTTGATCGTTTTCAGGAGCACGTCAACCGCATCTTTCCGCGCCTTATGATTTTTATTTATCGTCCATTCAGTCGGACCAACGCGTTCCAGAACAACCGTTTGTCCGGTTTTATCTGCTAGGAAGATCTTGGTAATTGCGGAGGTATCCTCCACGGCAAAATCGTGTAATTCTGGTTTAATGGTTCCAGAACCGCGCTGCTTGAAAACAACGAAAGCAAGTGTGCCGAGAATCAGAAGAATGACAAGACCAATCAGATTTTTTTTCATTGACTAAGCGTATCGTTTTCTGCGTAAGTAAGCATTAAGGAACCCGAAGAGGATGATCAACACAATTGGAATTCCGACATTGATGATCTGCCATTTAGTACGCTCTGCTTCGGCCTTTTTCCTATCCAATAATCGGATTTCCAAAGAGCGTGATCGGATGGAAGTAAGACTCATATCATCGCACAGATAATTGATGGCATTGAGAAGGAAATTCTTGTTGCCGAATTGCTGGCTCGTGTATTTATCGAAGCCAGTTGGAAGATACGTGCCGTCAGGATTGATGTGATTGCGCATGATGTCCCCATCCGAAACCACAATCATTTTGGTCTGTTTCCCGTCTTCGCGGAATTTGATGGTCTCATCTAACTTGATAATGCGAGACATACGGTTTTTGAACACACTTTCGAATCTACCCTCAAGCAAAACTGCCACAGGCAGAAACGGTTTATTGAACTGCTCAGGTTTCGGTTCTTCCAACATTACATCTAAACTGACCTGAGTTGGGGTACGCAGCACGCGCGATTTATCGGAAGTGGTCAGTAGTACTGTTTTCTTAATGCCTTTTCCGCCAACGGTATCGATGCTTGATGCGAATTCGAGTTTAATACCATTGAGATTCCTTACGATCGGATGCTCGGTTTCTGGAACAACTATTGGGAAGAATACCCAAGGTTGCAGCGCCCATTGAAGTTGGTCGCCAACGTAACCGGATGGACCAGGAATGGCAGCGCAGCGGGCATCTTGCACCAGATCAGGATTTACCCGAACGCCATACTTGAAAAGCATGTCTTCTAGGTTATTTGAAACTGGAATTGCCAACGTGGAGGGCGCATAACGCAAACTGTCCATGTTGCAGAAAACAGGATCTAGCAGCCACAGAACGCGCCCACCGTACATGATGTATTGATCGATCATGAACTTGTCTTCTTCCGTAAACGCAGTATCTGGTTTGGCAATGACAATGGCTTTATACTTAGGGAATATCACAGCACCACTATCGCCTTCAACCCTGCTTACCAAACTGTTGAGTTTGCCATTGATCTTTACGCGTTCCAAGCGGTAGTATTCAGATAAAGATCTGGCCATATCTGCCACTTGTCGCGAAGTCAATTCTCCGTGGTCTTCCACAAAACCGATGCTTTCAGCACGTACAGAAGTGAGTTTTCGAATGGCGTTAGTGATCTCGTATTCAAGGTCTTCGGTAGAGCTATTCAGCATCTGCTCTGGCGCAGCACCCATCTGGCTCTTCAACAACTGCATGGAAGTTTCTTCGCCACGGTAAGACATGATGGCTCCAGGGAAGATAAGCTTCTGTTCAACACCATCTTCCGATTTTATCTGGATGTTGGTTGGCATCAACCCTTGCTTTGCTAGCTGTCGGTATACATCGTTCCGACTTTTCTCATCAGGCTGGTCGCTTGGGTTTATGAATTCGTACTCGATATTGTTGTTGGAATATGCTCGGAATTCATCCAACATTTCGCGTGTTCTGTCGCAGTCTGCAGCTCCTGCGGTAACTCTCCCATCAAAAAAATAAACTTTCAGATAAACTACATCCTCCAAACTCTCTAAAAGCTCTTTTGATGTGTCTGAAAGTGTGTAGCGCTTCTCTGTAGTGAGGTCGAAACGCGTAAGAGAAACCGCTCCAGCACGTTAACTGCAATCACGATTCCTATAACCGTAACTAATTGGATAATATCTCTGACCGCAGGCTTTCTCACCACTTTCTGCTTTCTAATACGGTTCGCGTCAATGCAATGAATACAGATATCAAACTGACGGGGATAGATCGCATCGCGCGTGTCAATAACGCCACGGCTCAAACTGCTGTAATGACTGTTGATTCGATTCCGAAGTAAGATGTGATCCCATGTGCCAAGAAACTGGAACGATGCAACGGTTTCCAGTCCGATGCACAATCCCCAACTGATAAAAACTGCCAAAATGAAACTGACGATCGCTGGTTGTTGGTTATGGCAGAGCTGAATATTCAATACTTACAAATGCAGCAGCTAGCAACAAGAGACCGATGTACAGACTAAACACTTCCTGCATCGATATTTCCGGCGGATCGCCCAACTGGTAAACTGACAGAAAATACACCAGCGTTGGCAATTAGTGAGAATACTACTAAAAATAGACCACCGAAATGATGTTGGCCAAGATGATGCTCAGATCGCTGAGAGGCCGTGTATGCAGCAGTTTATGGTTCCGCTGCTCTTCTCGTCAGCAAAACTCCGCATATTAATTGCGGAATGAGAAATAGGAAGAGCCAAGGCGCAATGGTAAAAAGTGTGCTGCTGAGATCGGCGCAACCGTTGTCAATAACGTTGGCATCGGTTGGTAGTACCCACATAAATAGCCCCCACGAACAACGGACACACAGATAACGATGTACCCACGATGAGTGAATTCAAGCTGTTTATCTCTTTTAAGCAGTGCTTACATTGGTGCGCGAAGTTAACTGTTCAAGTGAACCAGCGTCAACGCGAGCATTGGCAGATAATTACTGTTCTGAGATTAGTAAAATAGAAGAAAGGAAAATGAAAAACGAAACTTCGGCTTAGCATCATTGTTCCTTAATTTTAAAGTTATGAGACCTACTTTTTACCATTCTTCCTTTCTCCCTTTTCCCTTCAGGCTAAGGCGCAGGACATGGAAGTTTTTAATCAATACTAACCGCGAATTGAACACACATTCGCTCAATGGAATGATGGCGTTGGGAAGTTGGGGAGTGGGAAATATAATTGCAGGAACAGCTGGTGCGTTGACTACCGAAAATCCATGATGTTCCAGTTTCGCGATGAATGCATCTTGGAATGTGGTTAATATCGGAATTGCTTTGCCAGCCTATTTTGGGGCGCGAAAACGATTGACAATATGATATTCCTGGTTCGTTCAAATTGCAACGGCAGCGAAACGCTGCTTTGCTATTAATATGGCGGGCCGATGTGTTGTACGTTGGTTCGGGCGTATTTCTGCGGGAATTCGGAAATAGATATAACAATCCCTGGCGCTGAGAGACTCATTCAAGGGAATGGGTTATTCGCTCATATGCAAGGCGGATTTCTGCTCTTTTTCGATGCAGCGATGCTGTTGGTACATAAAACGCATTGGAAGAAAAACGAACAGAAGATGCGGGAGCAATTGGAGTTTAACGGCACTTCTCAAGTGGAATATTCCATCTAAGAAGTAGCGTCATTGCGAGCGCAGCGCGGCAGTCTCATCAAAAAGATTGTTAGCTTCAGTCGTACCTCCTTCGCAATGACAGGCTAACTATCTATTAAAAGCCAATCTGTGGAATACTCGGTTCCATCCAGCGCCAGAATTGACCTTTAACGTACCGATAACCTTTATCGGCCAGAAGCCATCAATTCATGTCACTCTTCTGACAGATTGATCTCGGTAGATTGGAAATTCTGAAGTTGTCTTTCAGGATTTACTGATTTCGGAATAACGGCCGTTCCGGTCCATTGCCCAAGCGATCGTTATCAGGCTTCAGTACAATTCCAGTAGCTTCTTCGCTAATTCTTTGATCGCTGGATGCTCGAACAAATTTGGTTCGTCTGCGACTCATTCCAGCGCTTCGGTCACGAACCAGTGGAGAATAGGCAGTAACGTAGGTGCCATTCTCTTTGCAGAATTAACAGATCGGTTTGATGAAGCATTAGATTCTGCTCAACTTGATTCATTTCCAGGAACGATGGTCGCTTGTTGTTCCAGCGCTTTTCAGCTTGTGCTTACTGAAATTGCAAACGCCAATGTGCTTTACCAGTCCCAGCTCAACCGCTTCTCCATTTCACGCCACGTTTCAATGTGGAGCTTCACTTGTGGAAGTGTTTCGTCTGCTTTTGAAGCATAATGAATTCATGTTTGAAAACATTAAGGGCCAGTGTACCAAATACAGGTCAGATGATCGGGTTGCAGATCGGCCAGTGTGCTTTTACAAGGCGGAATGACATCCTGCTTGTTTGTGGCAATGGTTTAGCGGATGTGTCAAAGGTCTTCACGTTTCATCACCAGCGGACAAACGCATCGGCAAATGCTTGTCAATCTCTGTTTCATTCATATAAATGAAACGCAATCCAAAATGACGGTATCCGATTTTAATGGCCGAACGAATTGCCTCTGCTACTTCTCCTGGCTTCGACTTCCAAGTTCCTAGTCCGAGAATATCTAATGCATCTCCGTTTCTGAATGTAAGTTTCTTCATGTTCTTTTAAAGCCTTTGCTTGCCCAATTGTTCGCAAGTTTGATTGAATTCTCTATAATTTCTTTCACTATTTCCGCAGCGGTTTCATGGCATTGATATAGCCAGAGATGCGACCGATCTCCAGTTCACCTTCTTCCATAACTTGCCCTCAAACATGCCTTTTTGGAACGAGCCCTTCCAAGCAGTTCGAGCAACTCTCCGCCTTCAGCTCCGCGGTTCTCCAAAAGCTACTTCCAGAAGAACTTGTTCTTCAACAAACAGACAGGAACCAATTTCTTCATGCTCAGTTTGGTGTCTCCTTCTTGAGCATTGATCGCAGCTTGCTTGGAAGTAATCGTGGGCAGAACTTTCAGGCAAAGAGCCACAAATCGACTTCAATTTGCACACCTTCTGCACCTAATGCAAATGCCGCTGCCATGGTTCTTCGGTTCCGATTCCGCCCGCTGCAATTACTGGAATATTCACCGCATTAACCACTTGCGGGATGAGACACATCGTGGTCGTTTCTTCTCTTCCGTTGGCGGCGCAAGCTTCGAAACCTTCGGCAACAACGGCATCGCAGTCTGCATCTTCTACCTTTTTAGCCAAACAGAGCTAGCCACCACGAACAACGATGATTCCGTGCTCTTTACAGCAAGGGTGTCCATTTTGCGCTTCCAGCCGATGAAAAAACAATCGGAACCTTCTCTTCAATAATGGTTTGAATGGCCTTGTCAATGTCTGGATAAAGCAATGGGATGTTACCGCAAACGGCTTATCTGTGGCGGCTTTGCACTTCTGAACATGTTCTCGCAAAACATCTGGATACATGGATCGCAGGCCGATGATTCCTAGTCCGCCAGCGTTACTTACAGTACTGGCCAAACGCCAGCCTGCACCAGATCGTACCTGCTTGAATAATTGGATATTGTATGTTGAAAAGCTCATAATTCTGTTTGCATGAAGCACTAAATTCTAAATAAAGAAATTCAAGGAAACACTACTTTGAGTTTCTGAGAATTGCACACCAAATAAAGCATTACTTCGTTGGCTTCCTGAAGGAAGTTCCAGCCTTTCTTTTTCAAGGCATTCATCACCGAACGTTTCAACTAAGCTTAGCCAATATTTGGTCTCCTTTGCCTCTTTTCGACTTAGTTTATTCAGAACAGGAAGTCCTTCTTACTCAAACCATCATTGGCTTCAAGGTAGTTTGCTCCTACGGAGCCTGATGAACAGACAACTGTTTCCCATCTTCTCAGTTAGCAAGTCCAATTTCAATTCTGGACAAATCTTCTAACTCGTTTGGCCAGATTTCCCAGGTTCTTTCTTCAAGGTCATATTTCTTCTCTGTGCCCACGTTTCAAAATTTAGTTTTCCTTTTTTGTTTCGACTTTCTTCATTTTTGCTTCAGATCTTAAAACCATCTGTTCATAATCGTTTCAGATTTCTTCATTTCAGTTCGGTTTTCTACCTCACTAGGTACATTTGAACTCAACGAATTTAAAAATCCCACTTATGCAACACTGACAAAGAAATATTTGACCTCGTGAGAAGGGAGAATCATCGCCAATTGGAAGGAATTAGACGGTGCATCCGAGAATTTCGTGAGCCACTCAGGTAGTAAGGCGCAAGGTTCCGTTCTGACGAATAAGTACGCAGAAGGACTTCCAGGAGCGCGTTATTATGGTGGATGTGAGTTTGTTGATCGGGTTGAGAATTTGGCTCGCGAAGGCAAAAGAACTTTTCAACTGTGGTTGTGAACGTACAGCCGCATTCTGGTGCTTCAATAATTCTGCAGTTGCGCGTTGGCTTGTTTGAAGCCTGGCGATAGTATTCTAGGTTTCGACCTATCGCATGGCGGACGCTGACTCATGGTTCTCCAGTTAACTACAGCGGTATTCTTTACAAAGCGCATTTCTATGGTGTTGGTCGCGGAACAGGAACAGTAGATTATGACGCGCCATGGAAGTAACGGCCAAGGAATGCAAACCGAAGCTCATTATTGCTGGTGCATCTGCCTATAGTCGCAGTGGGATTACAAGCGTATGCGAGAGGGTGCAGATGAGGTAGGTGCGCTTTTAATGGCAGATATTCTCATCCGTCTGGATTGATTGCAAGAGGACTGCTTACCGATCACTATGGAAGATTGCCACATCATAACTACAACCACCCATAAAACGCTTCGTGGACCCCGTGGTGGAATGATCGCTGGTTGGAAGAACTTCCAATCCATGGGGACTCACCACCTCAAAAGGCACTGTGAAGAAAATGAGCATGTTGCTCCAATAGTGCAGTGTTCCACTGGAGATACAAGACGGACCATTGGAGCATGTAATTGCTGCCAAAGCTGTTGCCTTTGGTGAAGCACTTTCCGATAGTTACCTCCAGTATTGTGTGCAAATGGTAAAGAATGCCAAAGTGATGGCTTCTGAATTTGTTGACAGGAGATTACAAAAGATAAATCTCAGGTGGAACGGATAATCATTCCATGTTGATTGATGCTTCGTTCTAAGGGCGTAACCGGTAAAGATGCCGATGCTGCACTCGGTAAGGCAGAGATCACGGTGAATAAGAACATGGTTCCGTTTGATGACCAACCGCCAATGATCAGTTCGGGTATCCGAGTGGGAACACCAGCCATTACAACCCGCGGTTTGAAAGAACAAGAAGTAAAAACGATTGTTGACCTCATGGACCGCGTGATTACAAATTCAGAAAATGAAGCTGTGATTGCGGAAGTGAAAAAAGAAGTACATGAATTGATGAGCGGACGACCGCTTTTTGCATACTAAGAATGGAAGAATTTCAAGCACAGGTTGACATACAGGTGCGCTTTGGCGATACCGATGCGTTAGGACACGTGAACAACGCAGTTTACCTAAGTTGGATGGAATTGGGAAGAATGGCCTTTACAGATGCGGTTCTACCAGAAATAGATTGGACCAAAGTAGGGTTCATTCTGGCGCACGTTTCCATCGATTACATGGAGCCCGTTTTCCTAACAGATAAGGTGAAGGTTTATATGCGTGCTGGCAAAATAGGAGGGAAGAGCGTTGTCTTGGAATGTCTTATTACCAAAGCCGATAAGAAAGGCGAGCGCCCTGCAGCCAAAGGCACGAATATCATTGTTGCCTTTGATTACCAGGCCAATCAGTCGGTTCCAATTCCGGAGGATTGGAAAACAGCGATGGGTCAGTAATTACCCGTGAATCTTCTCTTCGTTTCCAAGTTTGCTCATAATTTCTGCTTCGAAATCGAGTAGTGCGTTCCATTTGGCATCCGCTTTTTCACGTCCACCATATTGCCTAGCAAATTTTAAAAAGAGCGTGTAGTGGTTGGCTTCACTGATCATCAGTTCATGGTAGAAAGCCGCCAGATCTTTGTCTTCAATGTTTTCTGAGAGTACGCGGAATCTTTCGCAGCTGCGTGCTTCGATCATGGCTGAAATGAGAAGCTCATGTACCAGTTTATCTTCTCTTGCTCCATCCTTCGGAAAGAATTCCAACAACTGACGCACGTATTCGTCTCGTCTTGGCTTACCTAATACCAGACCTCGATCGAGAATACGTTTATGCACCATCTGATAATGCTCCAATTCCTCTTTTGCCAATTCGAGCATGGCATCAACCAGTTCCGATTTCTCTGGATAGTGCACCGTCATGGAAATAGCACTTGAGGCAGCTTTCTGCTCACACCAAGCATGATCCGTAAGAATCTCTTCAATGTTCTTTTCGGCAATATTGGCCCAGCGCGGGTCAGTAGGTAGTTTCAATCCAAGCATGGTGCAAATTTAGGGCAAAAGAAAACCGCTTCCGAATAAACGGAAGCGGTTCAGAACTGAAATAAATCAGCTTACTTTTTCTTTTTACCTGCAGGTTCCTGAACTGGTTCAGCTGGTGCGCCTTCCAATTTGATTCCAAGGTCATCTACCACTGCTCTCGTGATGTCAGACCCTTCTGGTCCCCACAATACGATTGAAGTTCCTGAGCCATCAACGGAGTTTAAAACGTATTCGTATCCTTTGCTCTTGGCCACTTTCTCCATCGAAGTTCTGATTCTCTGAAGTACAGGCTGCAATAATTCTGATCTTTTCTGTGCCAATTGCTGCTCAGCTTGTTGAGATGATTGTTGAAGCCCTTTGTCTAACTCAAGACCTTGCTTCTGAAGCTCAACGGCTTTAGCTGTATCTCCTGCTGCAAGAACTTTATTGAATTGCTCTACCAGCATGTCAAGTTGCGCTTTCTTGTCATCGATCATTTTTGAAAGGCCTGTTGCATAGATTTTCAGGTCTTCGTTCAGCTTTTCATTTTCTGGCATAACAGAAAGAATGGCATTGATATCAGCATGTGCGAATTTCTGCGCCATTGACAACGTTGATGTTGCCATGATAAAACTTAGAGAGAGTATTAGACTTTTCATTTTCTGGTTTGAGTGTTAGGAAGCAAAGAACGATAAACATGTTCTTTGAACAAAATATGAGTTCTTAAAAAAATCAAAACGCCTTATTGGTTTGTCAGATTCGATAACAGAATGAACTTTTCGCAGAAAGAAATAAGTTCGGACAACTCTGTCGGTACCACTTAAGTGCCTTTGTTTGCCCAATATAAAGTTGGTCATGAGCAAGTCGATATTGGGTATGCGATTCCATGAACCTGGATAGCGAAGCGGTAAAGAACTCTCGAACTTCAGCTTCATTTCTCCCTTCAATCTAAAGTTGTTGAAAACTTTTTGAAGTTCTGAAAATCAGTATCATCAAATCTGCCAAAGACTGCCAACCGTCGAAAAAGACATTCTTTTCTCTAAAGTAAATAACGGTATGTGCTGTGGTGATCGATTACTGCAAACGTTGCTTGACCTGTGACTTTGGTTTGAAATTCTCCTTCGTGCAGATGCACATCTTCGATGCCAGTTTGTAATCGCCTGTTGTGCCGTTGGGCGATTGTAAACCGGTCTATCGTTTATGTCTGAGCAGGTGAAAACTTTCGAAGGATGCTTTAACAAACAGAATAACGCTTGAGTCAATTACGCTAGATGTAGCTATGTTCTGTAATTTCTGTCTGAAGTTAAGGCCCTCAAACCTCCACCCATTGCCCTAAGACCTTTAAACCTGAGTTATGGATAGCAAATTGTGATGAAGCGTGTGATGTCCCTAGGCCAATGATGTCGAAGGAATTCTCACCCTCCACGCCTGATGTGATTCTCTTCATGCTCTGCCAAATGCTCCATTACCGTATGATCGATGAATTCTGCCAACGAAGGTCTACAATGATCTTGGAACCCGTGGGAATGACATCCAGTGCTTTCTTCAGCTGCGAATAGTTAAGGAAGTTGCTGTAACCTTGCACTAACATGGTACGAGTCATCTTCGTCTTCTGCGTAAGACACAACGTTCGGTCTGAACAGAATAGTGAACATTTTACTACCGAACGTAAACGGATAACATGGAAAATGAGGGTCAGGAAAATTCCAATACCGATACCTATTATCAGATCGAACGCCAACGTTACTCCTAGGGTAATTCCGAAAATGGTAAACTGATCCCAACCGATTCTATAGATGTTTCTGATCTCTGAAGGGTTGATCAATTTATATCCGGTATGGATAAGGATCCCTGCCAAGGCTGCCAATGGGATATGTTGTAGTTGAGAGCCCAAAAGGATAACCAATCCCAAAATGAAAATTGCTTGAAAAACATCCATCAGTTGACCTTTACCGTTGTGACTAACGCCAACAGAACTGGGAACAATACCGGGAATCACAGGCAACCCACCGATCAGACCACTTATAGAAGTGCCGATTCCCATGGCGCTCAATTCCTTATTTACGTTTGATTTGCGTTTACGTGGGTCGAGTCTGTCTATGGCCTTAGCGCTTAAAATTCCCTCTATGCTACTGATAACTACAACGGCCACCACCAAATTCCAGAAACCACTGGTTTTCCAGAGACTGAAGTCTGGAAAAACGACAACACTGCCGATCTCATCGGGAATGTTGATGAGATACTCCTTGTTTATCGTAAAAAGTACACCGAGAATATTGAAGCTTCCGCCTTCTTGAAAACCAATGCTGTACGAATAGACCTCCGCGACAAGAATAACCCAAACTGCAGCAGGAATTGCCCTAATTACAGGTATTTCTATCTGCGGATGAATGAACATTATGAGTACGGAAACAAACCCGATGAATGTGATAATTGGGTTTTCGTTGGCTATGTCATCTGGTATATGAGCGATTGCTTCCAACACCGAGTGGCCGTGGTAATCAACTCCTAGCAATACAGGTATTTGCTTTACAACGATTATTACACCAACAGCCACTAGCAGACTTTTGATCACTGTTGCTGGAATCAGATCACCGATAATTCCTAGGCGCAAAACGCCTAGTATAAACTGTACAAGACCTGCTGCAACTACTGCCGCAATAAACAGTCGGTAACCAAGCAAGATGTCATCTCCGCCAAGAGTCAGCACCGCAGCTGCAGTTACACCGATCAGCATTTTTGGTGTGCTATGAACTACAACGTTTCCTCCGCTGAACCAAGCAACCAATAAACCACCAATTACACTAGGTATTACTGCTGCCAACGGTGGAACGCCAGACGCAAGTCCAATACCTAGGCCAAGTGGTATGGTGATAAAGGCAACACTTACCGCAGCACGGAGGTCACCTTTCCACGACTGTTTCCAGCCCTTTAATCCGTTGGAGAACAATCTCATGCAACGTCTTTGACTGTTTGGTGCACGATCATTAAACAGCACGGAAGGTCGGAAAGCACATATTCAAGGTCATGGGTGAAAACCCGGTCCATTATACCTAATGACGTGTTTGGCGAATTCATTACCAAAAGATCGGCCTGATGTGCTGCCGCATAATGCCCAATTGTATAGCCCGGTTTACCGAAAATGCACTTATGCCCTATGGGGAGACTTTTTTCTTCCGCCAATTTATTTTGTAAAGTTGCCAATCGCGCATCCTCCAATTTTTTCAATTCTTTTCTCTTCTGAGCAGCAAACTCTGCTTGTAGATCATCATCTGCAACATCAATCGTTTTCTTCGGATCTATTTCGTCAATTATGGTAATGTGAGCCGCATCAAGCACTTTTCCAAAGTAATTAGCAGTTCTCACAGTGCATTCCGTCTTTTCGCTGTTATCTCCCGAAACAACAATTTCTTTGCACTTGTTTCTGATCACAGAACGATCGGTAAGTAGTAGAATGGAACACTGCGCTTTTCTGCATAGTTTTCTTGCTACAGATCCTGTATAGAATTTGAGTAGATTCTCCTTTTTCTGGGCACCAGCTATTAAAAGATCCACTTTGTTCTCATTGCAAGAGTCGAGAATGCTCTTTACTGCCTCACCATCTCTGAATTCGATTTTCACCATGTTCAGGTCAAGTTCAGTCTGCGATATCATTAATTCCAGTTTCTGCTGTTTGGCCTCTGTTTTGGGTCCAACATGTATAAGAACCAGTCTAGCACCCAGCATTTTCGCAATCCGTGCGCTTTCATGAAGGTTGGCCTCGGCATAAGGCGAAAATGCAATGGCGGTGGCAATTGTCTTAAACGGATACGGAACTGACATACTTTAAAATTATTGGAGCTTACAATATACAACGGCATACAAATAGCGTTGCTCAGATAATCTTGAATTTGAAATAAAAAAAAGAGAGCCGAAGCTCTCTTTGAAAATTCGAATCATTTGTTCGCTGGTGGCTCAGCAGGGGTCTGAGTGGGTTTCACTTCTATGTCCTTCGGCAGACCATCCTTAAAGAAACCTTCATACACAGCGTTGGTCATAAGATCACCGGCCAATTCCCAATGGAAATGACCACGACCGTTCATTTTACCTTCTTTCCAAGCACCGATGTACTTATCGCCATTTGCGTAGGTATAGGTTCCTCTTCCATCCATCAGGCCATCTTTAAACGCTCCTTTATAAACATCGCCATTTACGAATTCGTAAACACCGTAACCAAAAGAAAGTCCTTTTTTCCATTGGCCTTTGTACTGGTCACCATTTTCAAATCGATAAGTTCCGTTGCCTTCGTAGCAATTTCCTTCAATGCACTGAGCATTGGCCAGCGCTGTGGTAGCTATCATTACAACAAGTAGAAATGCGTGTTTTTTGAACATCTGGGTATTTATTACAGTTTGTTTACCTAGGATTAAGCTGCATACAAGATTAATGATTTTTTGAATTTGAACCGAAGTATCTGAAAAGCTCTTTTCGGCCACTTATGAAAAGTAATACATTTGCCACCTGAGCTCGGGGTGTAGCTTAGCCCGGTTAAAGTGCGCGTCTGGGGGGCGCGAGAGCGGTGGTTCGAATCCACTCACCCCGACTTGAAAGGCAGCTGATGCTGCCTTTTTTTATTCCAAAGTTCTTGATGAATTTGAACAACAAAACCGCCAAAAGACGGTTACATTTGCACTCCCTTTTTCAGATTGTTTTAAATTGGAATTCATATTCAAGCGTTTCCCCACTTTTTCATTTGCAGGACTGTTAGTTCTGATCTTGGTTGCACCATCGGTTTACAGTCAGAACAAATTCACCATAAGCGGAACCATTACAGACGCTTCCAACGGTGAAACGATGATAGGAACCAACGTTTTTGTGGAGCCGATCATGAAAGGAACCACTACCAACGTTTATGGGTTTTACTCCATTACAATTCCGGAAGGGAAATACACGCTCAAAGTTTCTTTTCTAGGTTACGAAACCTATTCAGAGGAAATCAATCTCAACAAAAATCTTGAGTTCAATCTAGAGCTAAAGGAATCGGCCTTTACCAAAGACGAAGTGGTTGTTACCAGCGAAAGGAAAGACGAGAACACCAAAAGCGCCAAGATGAGTACGGTAGAAATACCTATTCAGCAGGTAAAGGAGTTGCCAGCACTTATGGGCGAAGTAGATATTATAAAGACCATTCAGTTGTTGCCAGGTGTTCAGTCTGGCTCCGAAGGAAACGCAGGATTATATGTTAGAGGTGGCGGACCAGACCAGAATCTTGTTCTTTTGGATGAAGCTGTGGTTTACAACGCATCGCACCTTTTCGGTTTTCTTTCTGTTTTCAACGCAGATGCGATAAAAGGCATAGAATTGACCAAAGGCTCTATGCCGGCTAAGTACGGAGGCCGACTTTCTTCCGTGCTCGACATTAGCATGAAGGAAGGGAACAATAAGAAGTTTGAACTGGAAGGAGGATTAGGAATCATCAATTCCCGTTTAACGTTGCAAGGTCCCTTGGTAAAGGACAAAGGTTCTTTCATTGTCTCCGGACGTTTTGCTTACATCGGACTTTTGGGCGGTGCAATTGCCAATCTTGCTACAGATGATAACGCTGATGGTGGAGGTTTCTTTGCTGGAGCTAGCTATTACTTTTTTGACTTGAACGCTAAGCTCAATTACACGCTGGGCAAGAAAGACCGCCTTTTCTTGAGTGCATATTGGGGTAGAGATGTATTCGGGTTTAAGAGCCAGGATGATTTCAGTGCGAACATCGGCTGGGGTAATGCAACAACTTCTCTCAGATGGAATCACATCTTCAACCCAAAGTTGTTCATGAACACTTCGTTCATTTTCAGCGATTATCAGTTCGAATTCGGTGCTGGTCAGCAGGAGTTCGACCTCGCGTTGAGGTCAGGCATCCGCGATTTGAATCTCAAGATCGACCTAAGTTGGCTTCCAGATGTAAGACACAACGTTCAATTTGGGGGTAACTACATCTACCATACGTTTACACCAAGTAGTGTTTCTGCCCGCACAGGCGATACGGAACTCGACCTAGGAGGAGTGGTAAAGTACCACGCTCACGAAGCGGCCATTTACGTTCAAGATGATTGGGATATTTCAGACCGTTTCCGATTGAATGTTGGTGTTAGAGGCTCCATGTTTGCCCACACCGGTCCGTTCGATAGATACATACAGAATGAGGTTGGGCAGATTGTAGACACCACGCGCTACGGAACCTTGGAAAATGTGCAGACCTACGGTGTTGCTGAGCCACGGATCTCAGCCAGAGCCATGCTTGGAAAGCATAATTCCATCAAGGCATCGTATTCTATGAACTACCAGTACATTCATTTGGCAAGTTTGGCGTCCATTAGTTTTCCAACAGATTTCTGGGTTCCGAGTACCGATGTAGTAAAACCACTTGTAGGCCATCAGTGGGCCTTGGGTTATTTCCACAATTTCTTGGACGACAAGTTGGAGGTGAGTGTGGAAGGATATTACAAGTTGATGAATAACCTGATCGAGTATCGAGACGGTTTCAGTCCCGACCAAAACGTAAATAACAATCCCGATAACAACTTCGTGTTCGGTAAAGGAGATTCTTACGGAGTTGAGTTCTTCATCAGGAAGAATGGTCAGAAATTTACTGGTTGGATAGGATATACATTGGCCTGGACCAACCGTGTGTTTCCAGATTTGAATAACGGTAATCCGTTTCCTGCAGTTTACGACAGAAGGCACGATCTTTCAGTAGTAGGTTCGTACCGAATTTCGAAGAGATGGTCAGTTTCTGCAGTATTCGTGTATGGTACGGGAAGCGCATTGACTGTTCCGGCTTCTCGGTATTTCATCAACGGTAATATCGTTACCGAATATGGTGATCGAAACTCATTCAGAATGCCCGATTACCACCGTTTGGATCTTGGCGCCACGCTTCATCCAAACCCAAAGAAGAACAAGAGATTCAAGTCTACTTGGAACTTCGGTATCTATAACGTTTACAGCAGACAGAATCCTTACTTCATCTATTTTGCCACAGATGTGAACGAAACAGATCAAAGCATTAAGATTGAGGCAAGACAAGTTTCTGTTTTCCCGATTCTACCTAGTGTAACTTGGAATTTCAAATTCTGATGATGAAAAATCTCACCATAGTACTGAGTGTCCTTTTCGGAATTATCGGTTTTGCATCTTGCGAGAAAGTGCTGGATGTAAACCTTCCGGAAGGCGTGAATGGAATTGTATTTGAAGGAAACATTGAAAACGGGATGTTTCCGTATGTCATCATTTCCAGAAGCTCCAATTACTTCGACCCGATTGAAACGGCTGCTGATGCCATTCTTAATTCTCTTGTTGAAGCCGATAGTGTTTTTATCGAGTTTGACGGGAATAGAGTTGAATTGCCTAAGATCTGCTTGCTCGATCTTACTGAAGAGCAGCAGGAACTCGCGTTGGAACTGCTTGGTTTCGAGTCGTTCCCGCCAGGGCTTGATCTGTGCATTAACGCCAATCTTACCATGGTTGGCGAGTTGGGCAAAACGTACACCATGAAAGCCTATGTTGAAGGTGAATTGTACACCGCAACCACTACCATTGGTAACCAAGTAGCCTTCGATAGCATTTGGTACAAGGACGAGCTTCCGTTAGATAGTAATGGTTCAATCTGGGTTAGTCTGTCTGACCCGATACAGACAACGGATTACTACTATGTCTGGACAGAGAATCTTACTCAGAACAGGGGCATGAGACCAATTGATGGCGGCCCTAGTTTTGGCGATAGACTTTTCGCGGGAGAAACAATTTCCTTTAGCATTTATCAAGGGTCAAACCTTGCCAGCGATAACGGAACAGGAGAAGAATATTGGTGGTTCCGTGAAGGAGATACCGTGGTGGTGAAATTGGGAACCATTGATCAAGGCGTCTATGAGTTCTGGGAGTCGGTAGATGCTGCTTCCAATCTGAACCCTTTTAGCAGCCCAACTCCTGTATTCTCCAATTTTGATAACGGTGGAAGAGGCGTTTGGGCGGGATACGCCACTACTTTAGACACTTTTGTGTGCGTTAAATATGAATAGTTGAATTTCGACCCAGGTCGAGCAAATGAGAATAAGATGTCAGAAGAATTAGAAAGAAGAAAATGCGTGATAATAGGTAGTGGTCCTGCGGGATATACAGCTGCCATTTATGCCGCTCGTGCGGATATGGAACCATTGGTTTTTACGGGAATGCAACCTGGTGGTCAGCTTACCATTACAACAGAAGTTGACAACTATCCTGGATACCCGAATGGTGTAGAAGGACCTCAAATGATGGAAGACCTGAGAAAACAGGCCGAGCGTTTTGGAACAGAGATAAGATACGAGTTGGTAACTGCAGTAGACTTTACAGGCCCCGTTCATAAAGTAATGATCAACGACAAGACCATTCTTGCCGATTCGGTGATCATTTCAACTGGAGCATCTGCCAAATGGCTTGGTTTGGAAAGTGAGCAACGCTTAAATGGTTTCGGTGTTTCTGCATGTG
Source organism: Flavobacteriales bacterium (assembly GCA_018402015.1). GTDB lineage: Bacteria > Bacteroidota > Bacteroidia > UBA10329 > UBA10329 > UBA10329. Next base: position 21,349 of record JAGYJL010000003.1, read on the forward strand.
CCGTTTGTGATGGATTCTTTTACAAAGGACAAGAAGTGGTTATTGTTGGAGCTGGCGATACCGCTGCTGAAGAGGCTTCGTATCTGGCAAAGCTTTGTACGAAAGTGACCATGTTGGTGAGGAGAGATGAGATGCGTGCTTCAAAAGCCATGCAGCATCGAGTTGCAAATACGAAGAACATCGAAATCAAGTACAACCACGAAACTATAGACATAGTTGGAGAAAAAGGTGTAGAAGGAGCGAAGGTTCTGAATAACAAAACAGGTGAGGAGTACGTGATTCCATGTACAGGATTCTTCGTGGCAATCGGTCATAAACCGAACACGGATATTTTCAAGGATTGGTTGGACATGGACGAAACGGGTTACCTGATAGTTAAACCAGGAACTTCCAAAACCAAGATCCCTGGTGTATTCGCTTCTGGAGACGCTGCAGATAAAGTGTACCGTCAGGCGGTAACAGCGGCAGGTACAGGCTGCATGGCCGCATTGGATGCAGAACGATATTTAAGTGAAATAGGCGTGCATTGATAACCTTTTGATAACTGACAGAAAAGGCGCTCCGAAGAAGAGCGCCTTTTTTGTTTCTTGAGTTCAGAATTGGTGGAATGAAGTTCAGATCAGAGATTGATATTGATAGGCCGATCACGGAGTTGATCGTAATTATTCAGGATCCAGAATGTACGCTCAAATGGTTAGATGGGCTGCGTTCTGTAAAGCACATTTCTGGCGAGTTCAGGCAGCCAGGGTCAAAGAGCAAGGTTGTTTTTGATTCTCCCGCAGGGCGGTTGCTGATAACCGAAACCGTGATAAGCAATCAACTGCCCGAAGAATACATTATCAGGTACGATGGACAAGGTTATATTAGCTATTCCAACTACCATTTTGAGAAGCTGTCTGATACCAGTACACGTTTCGTGATCAGTCAGGACATTGAGTTGAAAGGAGCCTTGAAATTAGCAAGTGGACTGCTGAAAGGAACGGTAAGCAAACAACTAGACCGCAGTACGGCCTCCTTCAAGCGATTTGCTGAAAATCAATAGTAATCTGGTTCGTTGCCAGTTTTCCATTTTATGTTGCATCCAAGACTAGGTCGTTGGTCTGAGGAAATTGTTTTGCCTTCAATCAATCGGTCTAGTACTTCTCGTAGGTCTTTACCATTTACAGGTTCGTTGTTTCCCGGACGGCTGTTATCCAACTGACCGCGGTAAACGCAATTGTGGTTTGAGTCGAACACGCTGAAATCGGGAGTACAGGCCGCTGTGTAAGCTTTCGCAACCTCTTGAGATTCATCGTACAGATACGGGAAGGGAAAGGCTTTTTGTTCTGCCAGTTCCTTCATCTTCAATGGTTCATCGTCCGGATAGTTGGCCACATCATTGGAACTTATAGCTACCAATCCTACACCTTTATTCCTGTAATCATTACCAATTCGTATCAATTCATCACGTACGTGCACAACAAAAGGGCAATGGTTGCAAATGAACATTACCACCGTTGCTTTCTCTCCTGCTATGTCTTTATAAGTTGTAGAAGAATTACTGACCACATTTGTCAGCTTGAATTCTGGTGCTTGGTAGCCAAGTGCTAGCTGTACAGTTGGTGTTCGTGCCATGCGATAAAAATAAAAAGGGCGGTGAGAATGCTCACCGCCCTTTAACAACTACTGTTGTTAAATTATTGTTTCACCAGTTTTCTTGTAGTGAACGAATTTCCGTCTTCCAATCTCAAGAAGTAAATCCCGTTGGCAACATCGGTCAGGTCGATGGTTGAGCGACTGCCAATTGTGATGCTTCCGATGGTTTCCGTGTAAACCAGTTTTCCATTCATGTCAACAACACTCACAGCAAATCCATCACTTTCACCAACAATATCAAGTACAATATTACCTGTTGTTGGATTAGGATAAACATCGATCGTCAGGCCTTCCAGTTCGCTTATTCCAGTGCAAGCATCCACAGTAAGAATAAACGAGCTACTAGTTCCGGTACAACCATCTTGGTCCACTGTTACAAATATTTCGTGCGTTCCTATTCCGAGAATGTTGCCGAACAGGTCAATCTCTTGAGAGTTGTTTCCAGTACTCCACAGGTAAGAGTCGAATTGGCCCGTTCCAACGGTAAGAACGTGGGTCAAACAAATGGTAGTATCACTGTATGCCAATTCTGGCTGTGGGTTGTTGTCTTGGAAAGTCAGTGTCCAGCTGATCAACTGTCCATCATCACCTCCTACTTGATCGCTTATCCATAGAGTCCACGGTCCGTTCGGATCTTCACCATTGTACAGTGTAGAGAAGCCAGCAGAATCTTCTACAGTGTAGTATCCAGAAAGAATTCCAGCAGTTTGCGAAGTGATGCTAGTTGAAGCCGTGTCAGTAAAGACCACATTTACCATATCATCTCCACTACCTCCATTGTTGGTGGATACTTCCAAAGAATCGCCATTCGGAGAAATGAGGTAGATGGCGAGGTCTGATAGCCATGTGTGCTGAATTGAATTGATTGATAGGCTTACAATCTCAAAGCATCCATCCAACGCGTCTGGTAAACCACAGAAGAAAATCTCTGATGTTGTTCCTTGTGTAATAGTTGAACTAATTATTGCACCAGTTGGTTCTGCAGTTTGAGATAGTGGCGTAATGGTACCGTTGTTAAGAATAGTTGAACCTGAAACCGTGTCTGAACTTAATCTTTCATCGCCAACAAGTGCGGTGAAAACATCTATAACGTGTGTTCCAGGTGCCGACAGATCTGCCAATTCGGTAGTAAACGTATAGGTCACAGTATCTCCGTTTGCTACACTTCCGGTGTAAGTCTCGTATTGTGCTGTTCCTGCATCTACAATAAATCCAAGTTCGAAACCGCTCACCGTCTGTAAACCTTTGTTCCAGAAGGTCATAGTTACCGTCTCTTCACCTAAACTACAACCAGAAGATGGTGTATCCATTGAAATAGCAACAAGGTCAAGTTCTGGCTGAGCAAAAATGTTGATGTCATCTAGTCCAAATCCTACGTCAGTTATAGAACCATCAGCACTGAAAGCAAAACGAATTTTTACTTCAGATTGTCCAGCAGCACCATCTATCAAATGCTCAGCATTCAACCACTCGTTAGCGCCTCCAGAAGTTCCATTCCAAAAATTGTCGAAAGCATCGTTGTACCAGTTAACGCCTTCTCCGGCAACGCCAAGTTTGGTATATGTTGCTCCTCCGTCCAGAGAAACTTCAACCCAACCTTCATCACAGCAAGATTCTGTTCGGAAGATTCCTGCAAAACTTAGTATCGGGTCGGCAGATAAAGAACTGAAATCCAAACATGGTGACTCCACGTAAGTAGTGTCGTTGTCAAGGTTAGGGTAATTGCCATTCAGCACCGTTACCCATGCATTGACCCCAGAGTTTGCTGTGTCGATGAATGCTGTTTCCGGATCACCTAATTCCCAAACTCCTTCGACACCAGTTGTAACCCAACCGTTAGCGCCAGACTCAAAGTCTATTAGGTACGGAAATGAAGCAATAATAGGAACGTTTGTAAACTGAGTGCTTAGGGTATCGTTATCATTATCACCGTCTCCAATTGTAGTTACCCAGGCGGTAAGGTCGTAATCAGCCAACGCGCTTAGGTCTACTGTTTGTGAGAATGTGTAAGTACCGCTTTCATTTGGACTAAGCGTATCGTTGAAAACTTCGCTAACAATAACACCGTTGTCTAACGAGAACGCTATCATTACGGAATCCATATCAACAGATCCTAAGTTGGTTACAGTTACTGAAACAGATTCTGAAGCAGTTAGTCCGCAACTTGTAGCTGGAGCCACAATAGCTGTCAGTTCACCATTTATAGGTGGCTGCTCAGTAATGCTGATGTCATCGATTCCAAAACCTTCATTCTGAATCGACCCATCGGAACTGAATACAAACCTGATCTTCACTGAACTTTCGCCAGCGGCACCATCAAGTAGATGAATTACTGTTCTCCATTCTGTAGGGTTTCCGGATGTTCCATCCCACCAATTGTTGCCGGCATCGTTATACCAGTTTTGGCCTTCGCCAGAAACTCCTAGTCTTGACCATGTATTACCACCGTCCAGTGATATGTCAACAAAACCTTCGTCACAACAGCTTTCAGTTTGATAAATCTGTGCGAACTCCAAAATAGGGTCGATTACCAAAGCAGAGAAATCGAAGCACGGAGATTCTATGTATGAAAGTTCGCTTACAGCGTACGCTCCATCAAGATTGGTGACCCAAGCATTGATGCCACTATTAGCTGTATCGATAAAAGTTCCTTGCGGGTCACCTAATTCCCAAGTACTCGCAACACCTCCAGTGATCCAACCGTTAGGCCCGGATTCAAATCCTTCTACATAAGGAAGGCCAGATAGTACCGGGATGTTGTTTACTACAGTGAATAAGGAGTCGTTGCCAGTATCGCCATCTCCAACTACTGCTGTCCAAGCACCAAAACCGTACGTTCCTAAGGTAGAAAGGTCTGCTGGTACTGTAAACGTAATTGTATCAATGGTTGAGGCAAATAGCGTGTCGGTCACCAATTGTGTCACAACTCCTGCACCAGCATCATACTCAATGTTGAAATCTACAAGGTAATCGTCTCCTGTGTTTTCTATAACAATAGTTACCAGTTCTGTTCCAAGTCCGCATCCACTAACTGGCGATAGAATTTCTGTTACGCTTGCGTTTATAGCCGGTTGCTCGAATATCTGAATGTCATCAAATCCAAACCCTTCGTTCTGAATTGAGCCATCTGAACTGAATGTGATTCTGATTTTAACCTGTGACTCACCAGAAGTATTATCTAAGAGATGTTCAGCAGTTCTCCATTGGGTGCCTCCAGAAGTAACTCCTGTGCCGTCCCATTCGTTGTTCGTTGCGTCATCATACCAGTTTATACCCTCTCCAGCAGCGCCTAAACGGCTCCAGGTAAGACCGCCATCAATGGATATGTCAATATAACCCTCATCACAACAGTTCTCTGTATCGAAAATGTGGGCGAATCTGAAAACAGGGTCAGCAGCGTAGCTTGAGAAATCCAAGCAAGGAGATTCGACATAGGATAATTCGTTTGGAACATAATCTCCAGCTAAGTTGGTTACCCATGCATTTGAGCCATTGTTAGCTTCTGATATCAAGGTGCCAGAAGGAACTCCTAATTCCCAAGTGCTATTTGTTCCGCCAGCAACCCAACCATTTGCTCCGGTTTCAAATCCTTCTGCGTACGGAAGGGTGGAGATGACCGGGATGTTACTAACGATCGTTGTAGTAGAATCATTGCCAAGGTCTCCGTCTCCAACAACTGCTGTCCAAGAAGTTATTGAGTATTCTCCAACGGCTGATAAGTCTGCCTGTACGCTAAACGTAATCGTGTCGATTTCGCCTACAAATAAGGTGTCTCCAACTATTTGTGTTACTGCTCCGGCACCAACATCATAACCAATTTCAAAATCGACCAGATCTTCTAGCCCAGTATTTTCTATTACGACTGTAATATCTTCTAAACCGAGCCCGCAAGCGTTGGTTGGCGAAGTGATCTCAGTAGCTGTTGCATTGATGGTAGGGAATTCGAAGATTTGAATATCATCAAAGCCAAAACCTTCGTTCTCAATTGAACCATCCGAACTGAAAGCTATTCTGATTCTTACTTGTGCCTCTCCAGCAGTGTTATCCAGACGATGTTCTGCAGTTCTCCACTGGGTGCCACCAGATGTAACGCCCGTTCCATCCCATTCGTTGTTCGTTGCGTCATCATACCAATTAATACCCTCTCCAGCAGCACCCAATCTGCTCCAAGTGAGGCCACCATCAAGAGATATGTCAACATAACCTTCATCACAGCAGTTCTCCGTGTCGAAAATGTGAGCAAATCTGAAAACGGGGTCAACAGTTAATGATGAGAAGTTAAAGCACGGAGATTCGACATAAGACATCTCGCTTGTAGCGTAATCTCCGTCCAGGTTAGTTACCCAAGCATTTGAACCATTATTGGCTTCGCTGATCAAAGCACCTGCTGGTGTACCTAATTCCCAAGTGCTAGCAGTACCTCCAGTAGCCCATCCACCTGCTCCAGTTTCAAAGCCTTCACTATACGGTAGGGTAGATATTTCCGGTATGCTTACAACAGAAAAAGTAATGGTGTCATTAACTGCATTGTTGTCCTGATCCATGGAAACCCAGGCAGTAAAATCGTATGTTCCTGGTATAGACAGATCTGCTGGTACAGAGAAAAACAAGGTATCGGTCTGTCCAGAAGCAATTTCAACCGTAAATGTTTCAGTCTCAACCTGTCCGTCAAGTTCGTAAGAAGCGTTAATGGTAAGAATGTCGTCTAGTCCATTATTGTATACCGCAACCGCAACAATTTCTGATCCCAGCCCGCAATTTCCGACAGGCGAAACAGCTTCCACTAATTCTGCATCGTCAGATTCTGGTGTAAAGATGTTTACGTTATCAAGTCCAATTGAGTACCCGTAATCAATCCATCCACTGAATCTCACTTTTACAGTGGCGCTTTCTGAGATGAAATCTCCAAGTAAATATTCGAGTTCAACATAATCTTGAACGTCTCCGGTCAAACTGTCTATCAATACCCAAGTAACACCATCATCTTCGGACGCATAAACCGATAGGGTATTCTGGTCTCCGATCCAGTTAGGTTGAATGTGCGCAAAGCTCAATCGGTATCCTCCCGAACTCAGATCCAACGAAGGAGAAGTGAGCGTGGTGATGTTGCCTGAATAAGCTCCTTCGTAGAAAAAGGCAGATGAATCCCCGTCAAATACTCCTGGACCAGGGCCTAGGTTAACATTTGCTGGGTCCGATTGCCAGTCAATGTTGCCCACAAGATATTCTTGTGTGAATTGAGCGGTGATCCCATTTTCAAAATCCTCATAAAAAACGCTCTGAGCGTTTGCTCCTAACCCTAGGACGGTAGCGATCAATAAAGTGTAGACGTGTTTCATTGTGTAGTTTAATAGATGTTGCAAAGGTACAGTTAAGATGGTGCGAGAATCGCGTAGAACCAAAGTGTTATCAACGTTTTGGTCGTAAACAAGACCTATTCTCGATCGGCTTGCTTGTTTATCTTCTTCGACTTCTTCTTCCGTTCTTTCTTTACCAGTGGTTGTGAGTTGAAGAAATACCGGATATCGAAGGTCAAATAACTTCCGTTCAAGTATAGTTGCTGAACTCTGTTTTCGAAAGGCGCAGGATTTACATTATCCGTATACTCGAATTTACTGCGGTAAATATCAGCAAATGGCACATGATAAGTGCCGCCCAAGTAAAGGTAACCTGAATTCTTTGTTCGGTATTCCATTCCCAGATTAATGATTCCTCCTCCATGAATAACGCCATCGTTGCCAGGCTTGCCATCGAAACCTAGCCGAACGGAAGAATGACGAAAAAACTGCCCTGTGTTGGTGTTCTCTTCATTAGTGGTAAAAATATCTGACGGAAAAAATGTGAGTTGAAGACCTGCTGCAGCATTTAGGAAAACGCGATCGGAAACCTGAACAAAAAACAACAACTTGATCGGGTGTTCGTACCCGATTATGGTAAAATCGGTGTTGGAATTGAAGGCCGGGCTTCCTTCAATTATTCCAGCCGGTGGAACAGAATCCCGTTGAATATTGAGGTCGAAATTCCGTTGCACAAAGTTGATTCCGGTCTCTAGAGCGAATCTCTTGTGAAAACCATAGCGAATTGTCATTCCAGCTGAGAATCCGAATTTGGGAGAAACGTTGATCGAGTAAGAATCGTTTTGAACCGTTTGAGAACCCGTATTTAGGAATGCAGCAGGAAAAATAGGGCGGAATTCTGCCCCAGCCGTAAGCGTTTGCACAGTTTCGTCTTCCTGACCGAACGATGTCAACCATACAAAGGAAAGAACGAGAGTTAAGGTTCTTCGCATGCCCAAAAGTAGTACGTCAGTTCCACACATTTATTATCCATTGTTTTTCAAGTGATGGACATCACTGTTTCATTCGCTTCGTTTTTTGACTTTTGCCGCATGAAATGGCTCATTTTCGGAGTAGTTGTGGTTTTGCTTTCTTGGCTTTCAGCAAGTTACCATAAGCGTAACGGTTATTTCTTCTGGAGAACATTCATAATGGCCATTCTTGGATTTACCGGATTGCTCCTACTAGTTTGGAAACTGTTCTTCTTGTAGTTTTGTGTGGGACTAATATTGTTCTTCGGAATAGCAGAAAGTGCTAAAGAATACGCTGCAAAAGCCCCTTTACTCAAGGGGCTTTTTTGTGCTTGAGAAAATTTGCGTATTTCGTATCGTTAACGATCAACCCCTATGAGATTTTTTCTAGTTGCATTTTTTACTGCCCTTTCAACATCATTTGTGTTTTCGCAATCAGCTGAATTCAAATGGAAAAGTTCCCTCAACAATAGCCGTGTTTTTCTAGAGAACAAAGGCCAGTTCGACCATTTTATAGGAGACGAAGTACTATACGCCATTGATGGCGGGCAGTGCATGGTTTTCTTCACCGAAGAAGGCTACACCATCAAACTTACGCGAAAGATCAAGAATGAGAATCGTGTCCGTTTCGATCACTCAAAGCCCAAATACATTCAGCAGGCAGAAACTGTATCTGTCAAGTTTTCAAATGCAAATGATGATTCAGAGGTCATTGCGCTTCGAAAAGTGGGGCACACTTCTACTTACGCAATGCTTAACGCAGATCATTCCGAAAGCCATATTGAAGGTGTGGTAGGGTTTGAGGAATTGCTCTATCGTAACATTTACCCGAACATCGATATCCGATTCACTATTCATCCTGAAAGTGGATTCAAGTATGATCTGATTCTTCATCCTGGAGCAAACGCTTCAGATGTTCAGTTTCTGTATCCGTCTGCATACACGCCTTATCTTGATGTAGATGGTAATTTGGTGGTGTCAACCACCTTTGGAGATATCGTAGATCATGCTCCAAGTTCTTTTGAAAAGAGCTCAAACCGCACAATTGCATCGTCTTTCAAGCTCAACGGCAATACGGTTGGATTTGATCTTTCAGAATATGATGTCAACCAAGAAGTGATCATTGATCCTTGGGTTTCAACCCCAGCTTTTCCGAACTCTGGCGGAATTTGGGACATAGACACAGATGATCTTGGAAACGTGTACATCTACGGTGGAGATACACCAATGAAACTTCAGAAATACGATGCAGCAGGAGCCCTGCAATGGACCTACAACACTCCTTGGGATTCTGCCAACTACTGGATAGGAACCATGATTACCGAACCAACATCTGGAGACTGCTTTATCACTGCGGGTACCGATCCGCGTATACAGCGAATCAGCACTACGGGCTCATTGGTTTGGAATGCAAATGGAGGTGCGTTTGATGAGTATTGGAAGCTCAGTTTCAACTGCGATAACACGAGGTTGTTCCTTGGTGGTACCAGACTCACCTTGGGTGGAGCATTGATTGAAGGTTACGGTTACGTTTTTGAGATAGACATGAACAATGGTTCTCAACTGAACGATGTGGAGGTTGCAAGCGTATCGCCTGGGCCTCTTGGCCTGGTGAATAACCCCAACGAAGTGCGTGCCATGTGTCCATCGCCAAACGGTAATTACTACTACATGACATTAGATACCATTGGTCGGTTTGACGAAAACCTCACGCTAGGATATCAGGATAATCATGGATATGGTTTTTCATATCAAGTAGCTGGTTACGGTGTCACCAATCAGAGTATCAACGCCATGGCCGCCACAACCGATCATATCTATACGTTGGATGGTTCAACACTCGACAAACGGAATATTGTTGATGGGTCTATCATCATTTCGGTTCCTATCCCGAATGGACAGACAACCAACGAACTTGGGTTCAATTCCGTGGAGAACGGTGGACTTGAATTGGACAGTTGCGGAAATGTATATGTTGGTTCAACCACAGGCGTTTATAAGTTCGATGCCGATCTTAATCAATTGGGTTTCCAGTCAACTCCTGGCCGTGTTTATGATGTGGCCGTGAACAGTGCAGGTGAAGTAGTGGCCTGCGGTCAAGGTTTTGTTGCTTCATTGAATCTGGCACCTTGCGCCCCACCTAAAGCTGTTTGCCTGAATTGTTTGGAGCTGATGCCTGCTGGTCCGTTTTGTCCGGAAGATGATGCGGTTACACTTGTTGCCGATCCGGGAAACGGAATTTGGTCTGGACCGGGAATTGTTGACGAAGTGCTTGGCATTTTCGATCCTGCGGTGGCAGATACAGGAACCCATGTCATCTACTTTGCTCCAGAGATTCCACTTGTTTGCGGAATTGATTCGTTGATCATTGAGGTTAATTACTGCGTGAATCTTCAAGCATGCATCGATTCGCTCGGAAATATTGCAGTACCTAACGGAATTCCACCATACACATGGTCTCAGACCATCGACACACTTGATTGCAGTACTTGTTTTCCTGGGCTTCCTCCCTTTATTCAACCGTGTAGTACTCCTCCTGGTTGCGCAGTGCCAACAACAGTCGTTCAAGTTTTCTCTACTGCAGAAACGGTAGCTCCAACAGGCAACTGGCCCATCTTCGTAGAAGATTCGGAAGGAAACACGCTAGAGATCACTTCATTGGCATCGTTGCCAGCATGTTCTCAAGGTTGTTTCATTGTAGCCAACCTACCCGATACGGCCATTGCCTGCTTGGGAGATAGCGCTCAGGCCACAGTGCTTGTAACGGGCGGTATCGGTAACGTTTCGTATTCGTGGAGCACAACGCCAGAACAGACCACGGCAACTGCCATAGATCTTGCTCCGGGTAACTATTACTACGTAACCGTAACGGATGACAGTTCGTGTGTGGCCATAGATTCTGTTTATGTGGTAGAACAGGAATGTATCGGACCAATTGTTTGCGCTACACCATTTGGCGATATGCAGGCAGACGGCATCGGACCGTTCACGTGGTACGAATACACAGAGTCTACAGATTGTAGCGGTTGTGCCGAATTCCCTGGATTTCCACCGTGTTCGTTCCCTCCAGGATGTGCCGTTACTGTTCAAGAGTATTCGGAATTTGCAATTGGCGATATGGTAACGCCTACTGGAAATTGGCCCGTTGCAGTTGTCGATGCTGCCGGAGACACGCTATTCATCAACTCTTTTGCAGAACTGCCCATTTGTACGCAGACCTGCTACATTCAGGTAGAAATACCTGAAAACGCATTTACCTGTTTCGGTCAATCTGATGCGGAAGTATCAGCAGTTGTTACCGGTGCTTTCGGAGTAGTTGGTTATTCGTGGAATTCAAACCCGGTTCAGACCACGCAAACGGCAACAGGGTTAGGTGCTGGCGAGTACGTGGTGACCGTAGTTGATGAAAACATGTGTGAAGCCACAGACACTGTAACTGTTGTGCAGAATCCGGAAATAACCATTCAGGTTTCCGGAACCGATTCTCTTTGCCTTGGAATTACCGTTGGAAGCGCAACGGCATCAGCCACTGGTGGTGCAGGCAATTTCTCCTATTCGTGGGCTACGAATCCAGCTCAAACAACACCAACTGCAAATAATTTGTCGGTGGGAACATACAACGTTACCGTTACAGATGATGTCGGTTGTACGCAGCAAGCCTCTTGGACCATCGCGGAGCGGCCATCCGTTACCGTGGAGCTTACCGGTGGAGGTGACATTTGTCCGGAAAGCACGGACGGAACGGCCAGCGCATTGGCGTCAAATGGCTCGGCACCGTACACCTATAGTTGGAATACCATTCCAGCACAGTCTGGCACAGATGCCTCCGGATTGGCACCTGGCGATTATCAGGTCACTGCCACTGATCAGGATGGTTGTCAGGGAATTGCTTCGGTAATTATAGGAGCGCTTCCTACGGTTGAAGCCGAAGCGGGAACATACACCACCATCTGTTCAGGTCAATCTGCCACATTAGTAGCCAGCGGAGGTGTAGATTATCAGTGGAGTAGTGGGCAATCTGGGGAGTCAGTGCTTGTTTCTCCAGAAGAGACAACACTTTACTCGGTTACGGTAACGGACGCGAACAATTGTACCGCTTCGGATACGGTTACTGTATTCGTAGTGTCGATTCCACAGGTAACCATCGAAGAACTTGATTCGGTTATCTGTGATGTGGAGCCGCCATTCATGATTGTTGGTATTCCTCCAGGCGGAACATTTACTGGTCCGGGAGTAAGCTCCAATGGATTCTTTGAGCCTTTGGTTGCTGGCGGAGGGGAACATACCATCACTTATGCATTCGGATCTATTGATAACTGCGAAGTGGATACTTCCGTGGTCATTGTGGTGGACGAGGAACTCTGCGATGTTTCGGCTCCGAGTATCTTCAACCCGAATAGCGATTTTGAGGGGAACGTGGACTTCTGCGGAAATCAACCTCAGAATAACGTGTTCTCACTTCCTTGTTTGGAGTGGTATCCTGGTAACCGTGTTCTCATTTATGATAGATGGGGACGCAAGTGCTACGAACAGGAAGATTATCACCTCAAACCATGGGATGGCGGGAACCAGAGCACTGGCGTGTATTATTACATCGTTGAGGTTCCTAATGAGGAAGTTGTTAAAGGCTTCTTCCATTTGGTGAGGTAGACATAATAGAATTAGAGTGAGTAATAATTCTGTTAAATTTTCCAACGTCTTTTTCTAAGTGGGACTATTTGTTTGAGCTAATATTGTTCTGCGGATCAATATTTTTTTGAGCTTTCAAAGCGTAAGAAATCGGGGTTTTGAGATTTTTGGATGGGTATGACATTCTGATGTTTGTGGCGGTCATTAACTAAAACAAAAGATCATGAAAACACTACCGAAAATTACTGCAGGAGTACTCATTGCAGCTATCCAATTGACTGCATGTACAAAGACAGATGTAGATCCCGATACAACAAATGGCATGTCTCCGTCATCTTACTTCGCGCAAAACCAAACTTCAGCTAAACAAATCTTTAGTATCAACCCAGCGCAATACAATCAAATTACTGGAAATCAGGGTACTGAGGTCGTTATTTATGCTGGCTCGTTTGTGGATGCACAGTCCAATCCTATAACCGGAAACGTTGACTTTGAACTGATCGAAATTTTCAGCCGAGGAGATATGTTCAAGATGAATCGTGCGACCATGGCAAACCACTGGTCTGGAGATAAAAGGTTGTTGGTTTCTGGTGGAGAGTATTACATCAACGCTACCCAAAACGGTCAGCAAGTATTCTTGGCTCAGGATGTAAGGGTTCGTGTGCCTTACGCAAACGGAGGTGGATTCAGCGAACTAATGAGAAATTTCGAAGGCCAGGTTCAAGCTGACGGTGATATCCTTTGGAATATGGCCGGAGACAGCGTGATTCCGGTTGATTCGCTGAATAACGACTCGATCTTTCTTGGCGCTGGATACGATATTCTCGAAGGAGAATGGGGCTGGACAAATGTTGACAGATGGTACAACGACCCGAGAGAGAAGACTACAATATACATTGATGCTCCAGAAGGACTTAACCTTTCCAATTGCGAAGTTTTCTTAACATACGATGGAGAACCATTAGCATTGGCGCAGCTTGATACTTGGGAGAATGATATGTTTTCCGAGCATTACGGTCTTATTCCAATCGGATTGGAGTGCCATGTAATTTTGGTGACTGAGATTGACGGTGTATTGAATTATGCCATCCAAGGGTTCTCGGTAACCGAGAATCACATTGAGGTGATCTCAAGTCTGCAACCAACCACGCAATCTGAGTTGGCAGATTTGATCAATGCGCTTCCATAATGCAATTGGTGCTAAAAGTTAAAGCCCTGTCTCAATTTTGAGACAGGGCTTTTTTGTAATAAAGCCCCGCCATTTCAGGCGGGGCTCGGTTTTCCCAGCCTCAACTTGGCGGGTTTGAGGCCTCGGGCCGACTAATAAGATATATCAATGCTTGATTTTCACTCTGTCTTACTTCAGATTGAAGTTTTGTTAGTGTTGAAACAACTCCAACGATCGGAACATGCTCAAAATGGTATTGAACCCACGTTCTTTCTTCTCCTCTCAACTCATAAGAACCATTTATTTGAATGGGAAATGTTGAGCTAACAGCTTGGCGCAGTTCTGGAGGGTAGATGCTTAAATGTTCGGATTTAAACGTATCAAGTCGTTTTACGAGTTCAGAATGCGAGAATTGGTTTTCTCCAGAATTGAACATGATGTGCGTAGTGATGTCAAAATTTGACTGTTTGGAAATGTCAAACAGAGACATGCTTGCAGCTTCCTCAAGCGAAACGCCTTCGGTTTCAGCAATCAATTTGGTTTTCAGTTGTTGCAAATAAGCAACCGTTTCATCTGCTGATTTTTTTAGCTGAGAAGCAAAAGGAGAGCTCGATGCCATTGCATACAATGCAGCATTGTTTTCGCTGGTCTGTATGGTCTCGCGTAGCTCGTTATCAATCATGGTAATGCCACGGTTAAAATTGGAACTCTGATTAAAACGAGTAAGCGCAAATACAAGAATTAAGCAGGTCATGGCAACCAAGGATGCTGATAAGGTTATTGGCTTGTTGGCCGATGTTTGGTACCGCTTGTAGAAATAGATGGGTACATATAGAAACGCTAGTGTTCCCAGTCCCACCATTAGCATAACAGAGGCACCTGGCCAATGCAAGATTTTAAAAAGCGTCCCCAACGTTGTGAAGGCCAATCCAACAAATCCGGAGATGTGAAGAACGGCTTCGTTGTTTGGCGATTCTTTCAGCTTGTGTGCTAGAATCAACGGTAAATAAATGAGCGCCAAAATCATTGCGCCCAACATAAACATGATGTTGGCCCCAGGCCAATGCATGAGTTTGAAAATCGTCCCCGCCAAGAGAAGAAATGTAGAAGTCAGCCCGAAACCAAATGTTACTTTTTTCATCGTTGCATTCATTTCGGTTAATAATTCAAATGTTTCGTTTTGAACCTGTTTTAAACCTCCAGGTCCGAAGAGGTTGAGTGTATATTGAAAGGCTTCCTCGAACGATTTGCCTTGTTGTAGTTGTGTTTCAATGCTGGTGCAGAGATGATCCAGGAGGTCTTCCTGCAATTTATTCTGTGCAACACCATTTTTCTTGATGTATGCATCGATCAATTCTATCTGAAGTTCTGTTAGCTCAACCATTGCAGTTTGGGATTTGGATTGAAGCTATTCAGTAGGTCATTCATCGTTTCGGAGAATCTCCTGAACTCGATTACCTTATCGTTTGCCTGTTTATTTCCGTTCTCCGTTAACCGGTAATATTTCCGCACGCGCTTTCCAATACTGACCTTTTCGGTAGTAAGAAAACCATCTGCTTCTAATTTATGTAGCGTGGGGTAGAGGGCGCCTTCGGTGAGTTGGATCTCGCCAGCGGTCTTGTCCTTAACGTGTTGTGTTATCTCGTAACCGTACATTCTTTCGTTCTCGGCCAATAGGCTCAGAACAATGGTCTGCAGGGTTCCTTTCAATAGCTCTTGTGAATACATAGGACAATGATACATAATATTCTTAGGTATAAGCATCTTAGGTATTAACTTTTTACATTTTGATTTATTGTATGAGGCTGGAATTAGAGTAATTAGCGAATAAGAGGAATGTGCAAATCAGAAAGATCAATCCGTTAATGACTTGCATGCTTTCATCACTCTCATTGCACAATTTGTATCATCTTTGGAGTCATGAAAAACCTAACATTCCTTTTTGCATTTCTCGTTTTACCTTTTTCCATTCTCGCCCAAGGCAACATTATGCTAATGCCGTTTGAAGCATTAATGAATGCCGAATGGAAAGCCGAAGGAAAATGGAAGGATGGAAAGCCGTTCAAGCAAGAAGTGAGCTTCAGTTGGTCTACCGATCAAGAGTCTGTTACTACAGTGACCCATAGTTATCTCGATACCACATTCAGCTCATTCGGAAAGTTTTCAGACGGTGTTATTACTTGGGACACGATCACTAATTCCATCAAGTTTGAGGTAAAGGATATCTACGGGAACGTGATTGATGGATCTGTTCGCACAAAGGTGAAAACCATTATGTACGAATATGCAATAGAGAATGAACTAGGCATGAAAACCTACATGACCGATGCACTCATCTGGATAAAACCAGACAAGTACATGTTCAAGGTGGGCACCATGAAAGATGATGAATGGGTGGAAGTTTATCTGGAAACGTACTTCTTAAGAAATCAAGGATTAATCAGATTTTTGATTCAAATTTTTAAAGAGGTGCCGTCTTCTATTTCCATTCAGTAAGCCCATTTGCATTGTCCCAAAACGAGGCAGGCTGCTGCTGAAGGACTGCTGAATACATAATCCTCTTGAAGGAATAATCGTCCGTCTTTGTTTACTACGGAAGAGGAATTTACAATTCGATTCTTTCTCCGATCATCAATGCTTTTGGTGATTGAAGGAACTGTTGAATTGGCAATTTCAGAACCTTCGAAAACTACGAATCTCATCAGGATGTTGGCTCTCCGCTTGCATACTTCTGGGCGCCTTGATGTGAAACGCGCCTTTTGATTTCTTCCCGACTGGGGTTTCTTTGTCTCTGAAACTTTATGACCCAGGGTGTTCACCAGGATTTTAACGTTACTAATGAACCTCCATCTCCGAAGTATCTGATTCTGATATAGATGATTGAGTTGGAATTGTATTGTTGTCAATTTGATATCGATTGACTTTCGTGGCAAATTAAAGGAAGTCGGTTTTCGCATACTTTACGTGCGCCTTATTCAAATTTTCGTCTTTACTAACGAAGACGATTGCTTCATTCCAAAATTCTTTTTGAGTGAGGTGTTGTCCGGAGCCGCTTTAAAACAGTCTCAGCTTCTCCAATGTAAACCTTATCCAAACCGGATTCATCCTTGCCGAAAAGAAGGTATATACCGGTGCATAAGAAGCATCAGGACGGTCGGAACATTCTTTAATCTTTTAATGCGAGGAATTCTTGTAAGCTTTTCCTGTCCAGTTTGATAGTTCGCATGTCATCCGGCCATTCGGTTCTCCGTCAATCAAGAAGAGCTTTATCGTTTTTCCAAATCCCATTGAATTAAAATAGTTGTTCGGTTAAAACTACGCAATCTCAATTCCAACTGGGCAACGACCGAGCCTTCCACTTCATTCAGAATGAAGGCGTCTTCACGCGCGGTAATCGCTTTTCGATACTAAGAAATAATCAACCTCCAGCCTACGTTTTTCTTTCTTGCTCCAGCGCGATAGCTCCACCAACTGTATTTCTCGGTTTCGGGGTATAGATGTCGGAAAGTGTCCACCAATCCTGAATTGATGTAATTGTCAATCCCATCGATCTTTCCCTGCATATAACCTGCGCTTTTATGCTATTGTAGTTGGCCTTGTCGTTCTTCTCAGGTCGATGCCGCGGGATGTGCCACGTTCAGATCCCCACAGAAACCACGGGCTTTTTCTCCTCCAGTCCCTTTATATAGGAAAGTAGGTGAAACCCAGGTTTGACGATAAGGCAGCCGCGCCAATTCGCTGCCTGAGTTGGGCACATACACATTCAGAAAATAAAAGTCCTCAAATTCGCGTAATGGCGCGGCCTTGCGTATCATGCTCAGGAATGCCAATTCCGGAATGCTACGCTCAAGGGTTCAGGTCGACGGCCGTTCCGGAGTAACCCAGCCGGCCGAATGGGCGTAAACGTGATGACTGAGCCTGAATAGTACTTCTCGAACTCGATCTTCGGTAGCTTTTGTTTCGAAACCCATAACATCCGGGTTCATTATCACGTTTTCAGCAGGTCTTTTTGCTGCTGCCCGAATTCCGTTTACGTTGAATGAGACAATTTCATGAACTTGTTTCCAGTTTGGTCGTGTTCTGTGCTCTTGTTTTGAGAGAACGATCAAACGCACTTCGCTGTCTAAAACCCAAATGAAGGTCATTTTTACTAACGCTCGATTCGATACATCGATCTGTTGAGCAAAATCAGAATACAATTTATTCAAGACGTTCTGGTAGTTACTGTAAGTATTTCTTTCAGTACAATGAAGCATTCAAAACAGGGAAATAGTCTGCAACTGTTATGTGGCTTACGAAACATAGTCTCATAAATCATGCGATCAAAATTGAAACCTAATGGAAATGGCGCCTTTTTCTATTCATCTGGCTGTTATCAACATTATTTAGATCGGTTGTACAAAGTATTAACCGTGTTTTTGAAAAAGGGCTTGAGCCATTGGGGAAAACTTTAGCCCACGAAATTTTCATAGGAACCAATATGCTCAATTGTTGTAAGCCAACTAAATGGTAAATTTATCCGGTTACCCGCATCCCATGCTATCCGAAGATACTTTTGCGGCAAATTGCCCATTGAGGCTCCACCAAACGATTTAACTACTACCCTGATGATTTCAAATTCAGGAACCGTATCTCCACAGATTGAGAGACATACCGTCTCAAAGCTGTTCGCTTGCGTTTGGCTGTGGTCTTACGTGCTACTGACGGTTTCTTCATCGTTGGCAATAGACCACCGTAATCAATTTTGATGCGGCAGGTTCATGGACAGCAGGTTCAGGAGGCATCACGAGCTACCAGACTGACCACGTTTATTCGGTCCAACTGACATTCACAGGTAATTCGCCCTTAGAATACGACAGCACTAACTGATGGAGTTGCAGGTGCCCTAGGCACTTACTCATGGAGGCTGCGAGATGTAGCCAATGATTGGCGCGGAACCTATAACACGTCCGGAACCATTGCTGCATTCGGTTTCTCGTTCAGAAGGTGGGATAGCAGCCCAGCCATCAACTACGTTGTTCTGTACTCAACCACCTGGGCAGTAGTTGACAAGCGCGGGAACACTTACGGCCAGTGCTTCTACTTCTGGCAGACCTTCAGCCACACGCTGGCAATAGCGGCCACGGTCACATCAGGTCAGTTCATCGTAAGAGTGGTCAGAACCGGTGGTGAAACGCCTGACGATCGATAATTTCTCATTCACACTTCAGCTACCACTCCCACCGTTACAACACCAACAGCCACTTCCATCACCAACACCACTGCTGTACTGGGTGCGAATGTGACCACGACGGAGGCGCGGCCATCACCGCACGGGGAACGGTATGGCACATCTGCCAACTCACTGGCAATGTGCTGGCAGAAGGTGGAACCACAACAGGCGTTTTCTGCGTACCCACTCACGCACCTTCACTTGTCCCCAACACCCTATTACTATCGCGGTTATGCCACCAACAGTCAGGGAATCCCTTTATTCGGCTGATGGAACCTTCACCACGCTTCACAACGCTCCTAACATTGGTGCGTGCCTGGGACAGACAACATCATCTTTGCAGGCCAACCGGCCGCCCCAAGCGGTACTGTCGGCAGCGCAACCTTCACGTATGAAGTTCACTCATCGAATGATGCGTTCCCATGACACCTGTGTTGGCCACCCAATCGGGCATTGCTTCAGGAACTAACCAACCATACTTTCACCGGACTCAATCCATCAACCACTCATTTCTATCACGTTCGCGCCAACAAATGCGGGGGGCCCTTCTGCATGGTCGTCCGTATCAGCAGGATGCACCACCGATGCTTCAGCCACACCCACGCATCGACCACTGCGCTCACCGCTTTCGGAAACGGTGTGGGAGGGACGGCACATATACCCGAACTCATTCACGATCAACCAGTTCCTGACCACTGTGGATGTAACGGTTGCGGCACTTTCAGGCTTTGAGTATGCCACCAGTTCGGGGGCCTTACAGCAGTTCTTTGACACTTTCCCAATCGGGCGGAACCTATTCGCAGACTATCTATGTTCGGTTCATTCCAACGGCAGCCGCAAATTATAGTGGCAATATCGTGGTGGGCGGTGGCGGTGCCTCCACGATAATGCAGCCGCCAGCGGCACCGGCCTTCAACTACAACACCCTGACCGTAAGCATCGCCACTTCCGGTGCCAACCCCACATGTAGTGGCAACTTCCGGTCACCTTCACGGCCACCCCGGCCAACACGGGCGGCATCGGTCGCCTATCAATGGAAGAACAATACGGTGAACATTTCAGCCAGACAAGTAAGTAGTACTTATATCAGCAGTTCTCTTTCAAACGGCAACAGCATCACGTGCATCACCGTGACGGGCGCGTGTGTCACATCCTCAACCGCACTTTCAAACGCCATCAGCATGACTGTGAACAGCATCCCTGCCGTTCCGGTTGCCACCGGGAACGTTACGCCTCAGGTCACCATGGTGAATCGGATTTCACCGCCAACCGGAACAGCGTGAGCGGTGCCACAGGCTATGCCTTGATGTGTACTCATTCAGGACACAGACCGTTTTTGAAGAGGATTTCACTGGGATTCACGGAGGAGGATTCACTTCATTCCAAGCGGCACACAGCTTGACTCCGACAACTGGAAAGTAACAGGCATGAGCGATGGCGATGGGGGCCTTCGGTGGAACGTGCATACTTCTGGTGACTTTGCGCGTGGTGCAAGTGCAGGTGGCGTAAGCACTGAGGGACATACGGATTTGACGTGGGCGGAGGGAACCGTGCCCTCGGATTCTCAACCGGCCGGGTCGGATTCACACCCGGAACAGTGGTACTGTGTACAGAATACCACTGGCAGCACCATCACCTCGCTCGATGTGTCCTATACCATCTGGGTGCTGAACAATGAGGGTCGTGCAACTCGTTCAACTCGCTGCACATTCAAGTACGGATGGAAGTTACACGGTCGTTCCAGCATTGAACTACACTTCAACAGCAGCGCAGACGGTTCGCCTGCCTGGACATCTGTGCTGCCTGACTTCACTTACGGGACTTAGTACTGCCAATGGTGCCTACTATTATCTGCGCTGGGAAAGTGATGATGGTGGTGGTTCTGGCAGTCGTGATGAGCTGGCACTGGATGATGTAGTTGTAACTACTACAGGCAATCAGTTCGTAGCGGGATACGAAGACTCAACCGCTTGGGAACAACCCAAGTGGTTTCGCGCTAACAGCAGGAGAGACCTACACCTACCGAGTGTGCCATTCACGGCTGGAGCAAGCGCAAACTCCAACGAAGTGGAAGTGACGACCGCGTGCTCTGCACCGACCACATGCTTAGCGTTTCGGTCTTCCGTTGCAGGAACAACGGCAACAGTTTCATTCAACGGCAATACCAGACGAATCGTTGTTCTTCGTGAAGGAAGCAGCGTAATGCCATCCTCTGGATAACGCGACCTACACAGGCAACACGGTCTTCGGTTCTGGGAGTCAAATAGGCACTGGCAACTTTGTGGTTTACAGTGGAACGGTTCCACAGTAAACATCACAGGCTGACCTCTGGAACACATTATTTCGCTGAGGTGTTTGAATACGATTGTAGTGTTGGTGGCGAGCGGTACTACACGACTGGTACGCCCGGAAACATCGACTTTGTAACTATTCCCAATGTGCCGACCGCGTTTACGGACGTGTGCGTTTCCACCACTGCCGGAACTTCGTGCAAAGCCGTGCACCGACAGTGGGCAATGTGGATGGTTATCTGCTAGTACCGCGAAAATACAGGTCACAGCGTCAATGCGCTGGAATCCGGACCACACAGACACTGACCTTGACTATTCCACAGCACTGACCTTCTCGGTAGTACCACACCATACTCACGGGTGCTGTACAATGGTTCAGGTACAACCGCATCGGTCACAGGTCTCACTCCCGGAAACTCATATACATTCCGTGTATGCCTACCCACCATCGGGCAGCGATTACGAGTATTCCACCAGCACGTCACTGACGCGCACAGCGCAATTGAGTTAAATGTGACACTTGCCAATGCCGTTGGCAACGACCAATCGGAAAATTTCGTGACTCACCAATCCAAATGCCATTTGTTTTGATGAGGTGCTGGTGGTGGCCAACGAAAACGCTGGCCGATTCAGTCCTTCGGGCGATGGGTCGGCCTATTCGCCAAATTCCGTATCTTGCTCCAGATCAGGTGGTTTATCTGGCCGATTTTCAACACCAATAATACCATAGATGTAAGTGGACTCACAAACGGAACCACTTACTACTTCGAGCATCTTCGTGAGAAATGGAACAGATTGGAGCTCATGTGGAGGTTTCCGCCATTCTGAACGACACACCAACTTCGGTGCTGGCGATATGGCTATTGTGGCGGTGGAACACGCAGTACCTTGAAGCGGCAGTGACGATGAGGCATGCTCTTCCTGTTCAAGCCTATTACTGTCGGGGCTTCCATTGAATTCAATGATAATGGATTTGAACGCATTTCTAGCTCATGGGGTGATACGAAGGCGCATCTCAACACACTGGACATCAGGGAGGAACTATTCCAGCTGGTACTCACGCTGTGCCTGCAGGGGGTGCAGTAACTCAGCTTCCGACTTCTCGGTCATTAATTGTGGCTCTAACGATGACGTGAACTGGAGCATCACTTCGCTTAACGGAAACCTGTCTGATTCGATCTCAATCAGAACGACCAGATATGGCTTTTCCAGAACGGGTGTACGCCCAATCCATCAGGTAGCCACAATGCCAACTACACGGGCGATGTGGTCTGGGGGCTGACGGCCACCGGTTGGGAATCGGCTCCAGGCTATGCTAGCACCGCAGGTTCTACCAGGCTGGGAGGGCGAATGGAGTGCTTCACCATTGATTTGATGGCATCTCCTACAACGACAAGGTGAAATATACCTCGGTTCCATGGCATCCACAAGTCAGATAGGTTGGATACGCATCAACGACCCCGCTAATTGACGGGCTACAGCACCACAACCATAACAGCGGTGGTCAGAATTATTCGGGCAGTTGCGTCACATTTCGTTCACCACCACCGGTTTTCAGGCCGGACTATGGGATGGGGTAAGAACAACGGGATTGGCATGACTGTACAACTGGACGATCTAAGACACCTGTTACAGATACTGATGTCACGGTTCCTAACTCCCAACAATCCGCGGATATATGCCGGAAGAACAGGGAATGCAACACCATCAGTATTCAAATCAGATAATGGAGCACATAATTCAGATCGAGAATACGGGCAAGCTAGAGGTTAACCAACCTTAGTCTATAGAAAACCGAGTCGGCTCATCCCTTCGTAGCCATCCTGTAATGCTTAATCGAGTCTATTGGTTGGTAGAACTACGTGTTCTATCAGGTCGCTTCTGAAACACACCACCTACCATTTCCGGATTGATATCGGAATAATCGGTCTCGTTGTACACCCTCAATTGACCACCATCGGTCTGCATCCAATTGGGATTGAGGTACAGAATGACCGAGAGCATCCGGTTGTTCGTTTCTCGGAACTGACCCAAATGATTTATATAAAGCGCCGATAGGGTAAGCTGCTAAATGGCACTCCTGCCAAGGTAAAGCAATGTGAAGTAGGAGGAAAGGTGGTTCCTGCAATTCGTTGAGAAAGTTGAAATACTCCGTTTGAGCTCTCCGTCAGGCTTTTCAACTAACCAAAATGCATCTTTTATCGCCTCTAACTTCCGATACGCGCTGCTCGGTTACACCTTCTCTCACTGCAAAGCTGATGAAATTCGCCTTCGCCCAAGGCCTATTTCGTTTCTGATAAAAGCTGTAGGAGCAACCTGCGAAAGGAAGTTGTCAATTATCGCAATAGCGGCCGACTGCTGTTCGGCAATCAGCGCAACTTTGTTGTTCACGCAAACAGAAAAATGAATGGGATAAATGTAGTGCCGGTTTTTATCAAATAGCACTTATTTACACGCTTCTAAAACGATCAAATGAAAACGATTCTTAAACTGTCTCTTATTCTTCTTCTCTCTTTACGCTAAACCTATGTGATTCTGATGATGATGGAGATGTGTTTGACTTGATGACCTCTTCCGTGCACTTACGTAGGCGCCATGAACGGGTCTTTCGAAAACCTGCATACAGTTACTGTAACCAAACTGACGGCCACGTCCGTGGAAAAATCACCTGTCAACCGAGATGTAACCGAATGGACTGCCACACTTACCAATATTCTTGGTGTTTATACTGCATTGGATGTAACCAACAGCCAGATAACGTTTACCAGCCTGAGCAATGGGGTGAAACTTGTTTACAACCACAACGGCAATGCTGAGCAATATGCTGGTAGAGCAGTAGGGGCGCATGGCACCTTTATTGAAATACTGGCAAAGGGCAACCTACGCCCCCACAATCACATATTCCTTCCTATATCGCCCGCCCACTTCAAACAGTGCATCGGTAATTTGTCCGAGCGAGCAATGCTTGGTGGCTTCCATCAGTTCTACAAACATGTTGTCATTTTGAATGGCCGTCTGCTGTAGTTTTTGAGAGCCGTTTTGCTCAGTTCTTCCTTGCCTTTGTGGAGGTTCTCCAGCACGCGACTCCGATACTGCTTTTCCTCTTCCGTAGCACGGATAACTTCCATTGGCAATACTGTTGGCGAACCTCGTTACTTTTAGGAAGGTGTTCACGCCAATAATCGGGAATTCGCCTGTGTGCTTCAGGGTCTCGTAGTACAGACTTTCCTCTGGAATCTTGCTTCGCTGGTACATGGTTTCCATCGCACCCAAAACACCACCGCGCTCGGTGAGACGGTCGGAATTCCATGAGTACCGCTGCCTCCACAAGGTCGGTCAGTTCTTCGATGATGAAAGCCTGACCGGATTCTCGTTCTTGGCTGTGACCAAGCTTCTTTATTGATGATAGCCGAATGGCCATCGCCTGCGCACGCTTTCTCAGGCGTGGTAATGGCCTACTGATATGCATTGGTGTGCAACGAATTGCAGCGTTGTCGTAAATGGCGTAAAGCGCTTGTAGCGTGGTTCGGATGTCGCGAAATCGATCTCTGTGCGTGCAAACTGCGACCACTTGTTTGAATGTGATACTTACATTGCGCCCAGGCATCGGCACCATACTTCTGCTTTTCATGGCTCTACCAAATTCTTTCGTGCCACCCGGCCAATGACCGCATATTCTGGGTCGATGCCGTTGCTGAAGAAGCAGCTCAGATTCATCTGAATTCGTTCACATCCATGCTGGGCGACTCAGGTAGTATTCCACAAAGGTGAAACCGTTGGCAAGTGTGAAAGCGAGTTGTGAAATTGATTGGCGCCTGCTTCGGCAATGTGGTATCCCGAAATTGAAACGGAGAAGTTCCGCACATTCTTGTCAATGAAGTACTGCCGCACATCGCCCATCAATCGCAATGCGAATTCGGTGCTGAAAATGCAGGTATTCTGCGCTTGGTCTTCTTCAGAATGTCCGCTTGAACCGTACCACGTACCTTGCTTAATGCATCGGCTTTGATTTTCGCGTAAACATCCGCAGGAAGCACCCCATCGCCTGTCACGCCAAGCAACATCAAACCAGACCATTATTTCCTTCTGGTAGCTCCGCCTTGATATGCTGGTCTTCAATACCTGCTTATCAAACTTGTCTCTTTTTATCTTTTCAACTTTACCTCAACTAGCCTTCTACTCGGATGTATTCACATTCTCGATCGATACAGGCATTCATAAAGAACCCAAGCAACATCGGTGCAGCGACCGTTGATGGTCATCGAAACCGATGTCATCGGATTGGTAAGACGGAAGCGAATACAGCTTTTGGCATCATCCAAACAGCAAATGCTTACGCCCGAATTACCCACCTTTCCGTAGATGTCCGGGCGATGACCTGGGTCGTTTCCAGGTAGAGCGTCACACTATCGAAAGCCGTGCTCAGTCGCTTAGCTGGCAATCCCATCGAGCGTAGGAAACGTCTGTTAGTCCGTCGGGGCCGCCTTCTCCCGCAAACATCCGTGCAGGGTCTGCCTCGCGCTTGAAAGGATAAATACCAGCGGTGTAAGGAATTCCGCCAGACATTCTCCCTGTAGTATCCATCTCAAAAGATTGCCCCAGTTCCTGTATTCGGAGTGGCAACCTTCGACGAAGGTGGTCAGACTCCCCCGTGTGCGTTTGACCTTGATCTCTTTATCGCGCACTTTAAAAATGTAGAACCTATCCTTAGCAAAGCCTGTTCTCAGCCAGCCTTCAATAATTAGCCAGTTGCGCGGGTCGATCGAGTTTGGTCTGGATTGGAACTTTGAATGAGTTCTCTGACACTCCCTGACCCCTCCTTTCTAGGGAGGGGAACTGACACCCGATCAGACGTTTGCTCTGAAGCCTGAACTCCCTCCTTTGAAAGGAGGGGATGGGGAGGTCATTAAACCAACCAAATTCCCTCCGAAATAGCTCCCAAAAATGAGTCAAGCTGTTCGAAACCAGTTTATTTTCAAAGCGAAGCACTTTAACCTGAACTCGTTCAGGAACAAAGTTCTCTGTAATCGTATTCAGCTATTTGAGGAGAATTATGCACATCTCCATCCAATTCAATCGCCAGCTTCTCAGAAGGACAATAGGAAATCAAGAATATAATTCTAACGCTGTGCTGCTTTCGGAACTTTCTGTCCTTCGAGTTTCTTCTCTTTCAGGGTTCTCCCAAGCTGTGCTTCAGCAGGTGTCATATTCGACCTCAACTGCTGCCTGAAGGTTTTCAGTTGCGGCAAATTCATCACCGAATTCTGCTTGTAGGGTTGGTTGCATTCCTGATCTGCCATCTTCGACCATTCCCAACCCCCTCCTTTCCAGAGGGAACTAACCCCCGGCTCAGGCCACCCCCTTTTCAGGGGGAGAGCTGGCACAGCCGATCCAGCGTTTGCCCGAGTTTTCGGGCCCTCCTTCGAGTGAGGGGGCTGGGGAGGTCATTATTCTGCGGGCTGGGGGAGGTCAGCTTGATCTTGCCCACCAAACAACTTGATAGCCTCATTCAGCCTAAACAATTTCTCAGCAGTCTCCGCCTGTTCCTTCGCCCATTTATCGTAGGCGCGGTTGTTCTCTGCAATCTCAGATAGGTAGCGCGTTCTGTTCGGTGGAATGACGAACACCTTCTCGCTCATCTCGTCCGTAATCTGAAAGCTGAGTTCAGATCAGCGCCTGTTTTCTTCACCATCATCCATGATCGCCTTGTAAAGCGAATTCGTCTCCGGGGTCGTTGAACTGACTGGCGATGGTTCCGCAAACAGGAACATCCTCGTCCTTCATATCCCACAACTGACGGTTGCGCTTGTACTGCTTCTTTACATCTCGGATAGCATCCAACGCACCGCGCTTGTCAAACTTTGTTGGATGGCCACCACATCGGCAAAATCGAGCATGTCAATCTTCTCTCCAATTGCGTGGCAGCGCCAAACTCTGGCGTCATCACATACAACGAAACATCGCTGTGCAATTCATGATCTCCGTATCGCTTTGTCCAATGCCCAGGTTTGAACATCAGGTCGTAATGTGCGGCTTTCAGAATACTCAACCGCTCTCTGCACGCTTGCTAATGCCAAATTGCTCTGGCGCGTAGCCAACGAACGCATGTAAACACGTGGGTTACGAATAGAATTCATTCGAATTCGAATGCCCAAAAGCGCACCGCCCGTTTTCCGTTTCGATGGACGCACAGATACGACGCGCATCGTCTTCTCAGGAAATCAACCAGAAACCTGCGCACCAGTTCATCCACCATCGATGACTTTCCAGCGCCACCAGTCCCTGTAATTCCTAGCACGGGCGTGGTCGATTTTCTCCGCAGCTGCATCTCACTCGCAAACACATCCTTGCTGCCGTCCACTATTCCCAGCAGCATCAGCTTCGCAATGTCAGCCAATTTGTTTGTCCAACCGACCTGCCTCGCCATTCAAATCCATGCCCGTTGGGAAATCGCACCGCTCGATCATAATACATCATGCCCTGCAAACTCCATCTCGCGGCCGTCATCCACCATAAAGTCGCGTAATGCCGTAGCCAGGCAATTCCTCCATTTCCGAAGGAAGAATAGTGCCGCCACCGCCACCGAATATCTTGATATGACCCGCGCCTTCTTCTCCTTCAGTGCAGGTCGAACATGTACTTGAAATACTCAAGCTGTGCCCACCTTGGTAGCCTGTCATCGCAATGGCCTGTGTATCCTCCTTGAATGGCACACCACCACTTCCCTCCACGCTGCGGTCATGACCCAAATGCATCACCTCAACCCCGCTGTGGTCTGGAATGATCCTCCGCATAATGTTGATGGCCGCATCGTGCCCGTCAAACAGACTGGCTGCGGTCACAATTCGATCTTATTCTTCGGTTTATATGGCGCTATTCTGCATCTTCACCCTTATTCCGCGAATTTACGATTTAGGCGTTGGGGTTATCTTGCCCTGAGTTCTGTTTGCGCTGAGCTTGTGGAAGTATCGAAGAGGTTGGGCGTTACCCCGCGTGCCGTAGATTGAGGCTCTCGAAATCTAGGAAAGGTTCGCGCTGTACCCTTCGAGTGACTCCGGTACGCCTTCGCGCAGTACGTTACCGAAGGACAGCGAAGCCTACCAAGCGCGGGGTCGGCTTCGCTGTATCTTTTCAGAACGGACGCTGAGGTGTCATCCTGAGTGCCGCGCGATAAGCGTGGTGTATCGAAGGACGAAGCGTGAGTGAATGAAAGGATGCCGCTGCAAACTGACCGAAGGGAGCCTTCACGAACTTGTTCGTAATCCTCAACGCGCGCCACCTGCAACCGTCAATATTCGAAAACAGAAACTAAAGTGGTAATCTTATCCCTATTTTCAAGGCCAACAATCTCTGTAGAATAAGACACGGCACTAAAAGTAAATTCTCATGAAGGAATTAGACTTAGATGTAATCAGAAAATATGTTGAGGAGAACATTGGCGATTTTCATACTAAACGGTTGAGAGATTAGACAACTTGGGTTAAAACCATTTTAGCTAAGAAGAACCAGTATTTGTTCAGAAACATATTGATCGCCCAAGAGTTGGTTCAGGCAATTGTTGATGCGTACATGCCTTCCAGCGAAGAAGCCAAAGCTTCTTGGTAATTGGCTCGGGAAGGTTTGGCGATATATGAATCAGAAAAAGTCAGATGGTGGTAAAAATCAGGAGTATCTGGGGTTGATTTGGAGCTCTGAGAAAGATAAGGTCAGGTATATCGTGTCCATCACCCGGAAGCAGCTTGGGTAATGATAGTCAGATAAAGAAGATGGTGGACAATTTTAACACTGCTAGAAAAGTACTGGACTTCTGGTTCAAATGTTAATGTTCAAGCTGTAAACGGGTGTTGCTACGGGAAAACCACCTGGAAAAACAACTACAAGGAGAAAGGTGATTATTACAAATTCTTGCGGTCAGGTTTTTTGGGAGTTTATCTCAGGTAATTCTGAACTCTACAAAGAGATAATTGAACCGCTTGGGCATCTTACCCAGGAGAAAATGATGAGTATTTGAAAACCTATGCTCAGAAAGTAAATCTCTTCACAAAAGAACTGGCCAATGAGTTTTCAAAGAAAACGGAGAAATAGACTGGAACAAATTGTTAAATTCACCCAGTGGTACGATCACAGAATAGTTCTGAAAAGTAAAAACTAGGCTTCAACTAGCTGAGCCTCGTGTTTTTTGAATTAATCGTCTGAAATCCTGCTTCCATTCGGCATCGGTGGTATTGTTGTATCGGGAATACTAAAGCCTTCAAAATCTTTGATTTTCCTCTCCATTCATCAGTTTCAACAAATGTTTGCCAATTGCATAACCAAGACCTACAGGTACAGCGTTTCCGATTTGCTTTGTACTTGTCCAAAAGACCCCTTCCAATTTCCCAATCAGCAGGAACTCTTGAATTCGTTTGTACCCTGCAACACTTAACGGGCGATTTTCAGACGGGTGAGCTAGGTCGGTCGCTGGCATGGCGGGGTGTGTAACCAAAGTGGGGCTTTAAGGAATTCCAATCCAATCTCTCTCAGGAACTTGTTTTCCGCCCCTGAGTAGAATGATTTTCCCATGGCTTCTTTTTGTATTTCAACTGGAAGTAAAGTTTCCAATTCTGGGCCTGCTTCAAGCATCCGATAGTACTTCAACTCTTCTCGGGGAACTTGATAAATTCCTGTTCATCCGTATTTATTCCCTTAACGGCTTGTTTGAATGTGACCCATTTTGGCAGGCCAAAACTGCCGTCTTCAGAATGGGTGGGCTCTCTAGGTATGCAATTTTTAACGCCATCCTTCGAACAGATTTATCACAACACGCTCTCTTTTTTGTGGAGTGCCAAATTGGCAGCGTTGTAGAGATTGAATGAGACACCATAACCAGCATTTTCCAGCTTAGGAACAATTTCACATAGTGCGCCACCAGGAAGCTTCACCTATAGTAAGCGGTTCATTGTCATCACCTCGTAAGTTGTGGGGTCTGCGTTTGAGAGGTGCAGAAAGCAAACCCTCGTACATTTTCTATCACCGCATATTTGGGAGCGAGTTCACTATGTCTATAAAACGACAGAAATACATTTCCTCGATCGTCTTCAAACCCCTTCTTTACCAGCGGTACTGAATGCCTGACAAGGAGGCCTCCAACCACCGTGATCACTCTTCATCTTCGCCTCAGTCCAGCAATTTCTCTTACCGCTGTTGGCTGAACTCTCTCATGCCACCAACCAAGGCGATTTTGGTTTGTTCTTGGCAATGGTCTTACGACAAGCGTTGTCAATTTCACTATGAACAATGTCTGAAATCCTGCTTGTTCTAGGGCCTGTATCCATCCCCATTGCTCCACTGAAAAACTTAGTGCAATAGGTTTATCTTCCCTTTTACTTCGCCCAAACCGTAAAAGCTGATCCTCGGTAACCTAGCACTTGTGGTACTGCAATAGTTGGTAACTGCTCTCAGAAATGTCCATGTTCGGCCTACTTTTCGGCTGAGATTTTTCCTGTCTCTACAAAGGTTCCTGACTTGTTGAGGGGTTAGGTTTAACTTGGAAGCGGTTTACTTATATCTTTAGTATGGTACCTTTGAATATTTCGGTAACGAAAATAATAGAAGTACCCTATTTAATGTCGATTGTTAATAATCAATTACTCAGCAAGTCGGTGCGCACTTGAAACACGTGTTCATCCCCCCTCATTTCCTATCATAAAGCCCTCGTATCGGCTCATATTTCATTCGTGTGAGGTCATATTTGGTTCGTGTCAGCAATACTTATCACCTCGTGTCAACCAATACGTGGCTCTGGTCTTCTAATATTTTGCTCGTGTCAGGCAATATTTCCCTCGTGTCAGGTCATACGTCCTTCGTGTCGGGATCAATACACGGTCTGTGTCCACCTTCATACGCTGTCGTGGCAAACTGGTCTTTTCCTTCAAGTTCATGTAAGTTCGAGTCTGTTCAATAAACCAGGCTGCTGT
Source organism: Flavobacteriales bacterium (assembly GCA_018402015.1). Lineage (GTDB taxonomy): Bacteria > Bacteroidota > Bacteroidia > UBA10329 > UBA10329 > UBA10329. Next base: position 52,547 of record JAGYJL010000003.1, read on the forward strand.
CATAGAGATAGATATTTGATAACTGATAGACACAGAAAATGGAAGAACAAGAGAATGACAAATTTGACTATGCCAACTTTGAGAAGGAGGCCATAGAGAAGCTGGAAGAACGGTAAAGAACTGGGCGGCAAGGACGGAGTTCTGTATCCTGCTCAAGCGATTGCTTGAAGCAGCCATGGAAGGCGAGCTAGATGCCCACCCGAAGGATACGGACACCCCAACAGGCGCAACGGCAAGATGGGCAAGCAGCTTAAGACGCTTTCGGTAGATAGAAGTGAACACGCCCAGGAGACCGTAATAGCAGCTTTGAACCGCAGATACCCCAAGCGACAGACCACCTTGGGCGCATCAGCCGGACCATAAAGTGTTAAGCCTTACGGCATTGGCATGAGCTACTGCGGACATCTGCGCCTCACTTGAGGAACTCTATGGGGTTACCACCTCCGGCCACACCTGAGTGCGATCACCGACCGCGTTATAGATGAGGTGAAGGCCTGGCAAGGCTGCCCTTGAGAGCGTCTACCCGTTCGTATGGCTTGGCGATACACCAAGCAAGGTGAAGGAGAACGGAGGTATCCGCAGCAAGGCGGTGTACTGCATGCTGGGCGTGAACCGTGAGGGCATCAAGGAACTGTTGGGTATGTGGAGAGAACGAAGGAGTACGGTTCTGGCTCAGCGTCATCTCCGATCTGGTAGAACCGTGGTGTGAAGGACATCATCATAGCCAGTAATGACAACCTCAAGGGACTGTCCAATGCCATCAAAAGCGTGTTTCCTGATACCGAAGTACAGCTCTGCATCGTCCATCAGATACGCAACTCCATGAGATACGCTACAAGAACAAGGCTAATGTCAAAGACCTCAAACAGGTCTATCATACCATCACATCAGCAGAGGTTGCTCTGGCCAATCTCAGAGAATTGGGCAAAGCAATACCCTGCGATGGTCAACAGCTGGCTCAACAACTGGGAAGAACTCAGTAATTACTTCAAGTACCCAGAGGACATCCGTAGAAGGATATACACCACCAACCCCATAGAGAGCTTTCACAGTCAGCTGCGAAAGGTGACCAAGACCAAGCGCTCTTTTCCTTCGACAGCTACTCCTACCTGCTGCTTTTACCTCGTTCAGGAAAATGTCAGGAAAGAACTGGACAAGACCACTTAATGGATGGAATCTTACAATGTCACTGATGACGCATCATATCGAAAACGCTTGATACAACCCCTGAAGGTTGGCCGCGCCAACCTTCAGGGTTATGCTCCGTTGAACAGACCCGTAAGTTCAGTTCTGGCCGTCATAAAGTCTTCTGGCCCTGCCATAAGTTCCTTCTGTCTTTCCATATTTGGTTTCTAAGCATGCCATGTTGTTTCTGCCTTCTCATAAGTTCTTTCTGTCTTCCTACTAAGTAAGTTGCTTCTGCCTCCTCATAACTCTTCTGCCTACCAATATCTGATTTCTGCTCGTGGTCATATCTGTCTCGCAATGGCCTAGGGGTTCTAACAAGTACCCCACTGCGCGAAGGCCGTCAGAACGGGGCGCAGAAGCTTGCTCTGAGCGCAGCCTTAGCTGACCACAGCGTAAACGGCTTGGCCAGTTCAGGCCGCAGAGCAGTGAAGGGTCGAAATGAGAATTCCCAGCCTGACCTTTTTCGTTCTTTGGGTCAAGCCAAAAGGGACATCTAAACCTTACTGGCAAATAACGTTTGTTAGCCTAAGGCCTGTCACCTGAACTTGTTTCAGGTCTATCCAATTCAGATGCTGAAACAAGTTCAGCATGACGTAGCTATCGGAACAGACCTTCCAACATCCCATTCATAAACCTCCCATTCGCATCCATTTCCTCACGAAGCTTCAAGAAATCATCCCATTTTGGGTAAATTGAGCGGAGGTAATCCTACCCACATTGAATTCCTTGCCCCAATGCGGGCGGCCATTGTACTTAATGCCGATGTGTTCTTCAAAATCGGCAAGCAGCCTGTTCCAACCACGATTGTCGGCATTGTGTTAACTCTTACGTACACACTCATTGCGGCTGTAACACGGGTTTAACGCAAAGTCATCGCCTTCTTCACCAAAGCGTATCTCTTGGATGAAGTGATGTAATGACTTTCTTCTAACCATGTCGTGTATTCACGAAGTAGAGCGCAGGGGTGTGTTGGCTATCAGCCACCCATCCTGTTTCGCGATGGATGGGCGGCTCAGGTACATTGGAAAACCTTGTAGCCGCGTTCAATCCGATCAACATCGGGCAACATGCCGTTAACGATCTGCTGGTTCATCCATTTTCTACGAATTGGCTTGCGGTTGTCTCCCACCAAAGCATCATGCGGTAGAAATAGACCGACACCCACTCATCCATGAATTTCTGACGGAACCACGTATCATTCACAGGTTCTGTGGTTCGGCTAAATTGATAAACCATCATTTTATCGGTATGCGCGAAACCACCACATTTTTTGATGTGGTCGTGCCCTTCACCCAATCAAGGATGTTGTCGCAGACTTCTTCAAAATCCATAAGGCCCGATTGCTCGTGCAATTGGAATTTAGGCACCACGTTGATGGTCATTTCGGTGATGATGCCGAGTGAACCGAGTGAGATAAGAGACAAATGATAAAGTTGCGGGTCTTCGTTTCGGTTGACTTCCAGAAGTTCACCATTAGCCTTCACCAATTTGAAGCTTTCCACCATCGAACCCAGAATTTGGAAGTTGATGCCTGAACCATGTGTGGCGGTGGAAATAGCGCCTGCCAAGCTTTGCCGCGCAATGGAACCTAGATTTCCGAAGGCATAACCCTCTTCCCAAAGCTGAATATTCAACTGTTCCAGTTTGGCGCCTGCCTGAATGGTAGCCTGATTTTTCTCTCGGTCAATCGAAAGGATCTTGTTCAAAGCATCGGTTGCCATCAGAATATCATCCGTGGGTGCCAGTTCGCTCCACGAATGTCCTGTCCCGATGCAGCGGATTCTTCTTCCTGATTTGACGAGTGCAACCACTTCTTCGGTGGAGGTCGGTCTTGCGATCTCGTTCGGTTTAAAACGGATATTGCCCGCCCAATTCTGCCATTCCATTGGAGGAAATTAGAAAAGTATTTGTCAGAAGTGCCATCTTTACCCAATATGCTGCTGTCCATCCAATTTCTAATAAGGCGAACCGAATTTCTGCTGTATCCGTTCACGTGGGTGCTTCTTCTGTTGTTATTGGCGCTTTTGACCTATGATCGGAAACGGAGAAAACGCTTGTTGGCGTGGAGTTTCGGAATGTTGTTGTTCTTCTCCAATTCATTTATTGTGGATGAGTTTGTTCGATTCTGGGAAGCGGATGTAACCCTCATAGCTGACATAGCACCAGAGATCAGAACAGCTATTGTGTTGGGCGGTGGTGTTTTTTACGATGCTGAGACCGACATGGTAAAGTATGGTGGAAATGCCGATCGGTATCTTGGAGTTCTTCGGCCATATCGCGAGGGTAAAGTGAAGAAGATCTTAGTTTCTGGCGGTGCGGCAAATTACTTGGAACCTGATACCCGAGAAGGAGAAATGCTGGAAAGGTTGTACCTCCTGTGCGGTATCAATGCAGATGATATTCTGTTGGAGGATAGGAGTTTGAATACCTACGAGAACGCATTGTATGCAAAGCCGATCTTAGAAGCAACGGGCGAGAACAAATTTTTACTTATTACTTCGGCAGCACACATTCGAAGAGCTGTTGCCTGTTTCGAGAAGCAAGGAATTGAAGTACAACCTTTTGCCGTAATGAACAGTGTAGGTAACCGAAGATTCGAACTCGATTATCTATTTGTGCCTCATGTTGCCAACTTCCATAAATGGCACAGCCTTATCCACGAATGGATCGGTTTCCTCACCTACAAAGTTCGAGGTTACGTTTGAGTTCGGCTCAATCAGAGTCACCCTGAATTTATTTCAGGGTCTATTTACTAAGCCGATTGGATTCTGAAACGAGTACTGAATGACAGAATGCTATGCCATAGCAGCTATCTGCTCTTCCAATGCTTTGATCTTTGCCAATGCATCAGCCTGCTTGTTCTTTTCAATGGTGATGACCTGCTCTGGAGCACCACTAACGAAACGTTCGTTACTCAGTTTCTTCTCCACCGATACTAAGAAGCCTTTTGTGTATTCGAGTTCCTTCTGAAGTTTTTCCTTCTCCTCATCAGCATCAACCAATCCTTCTAGTAATACAAAGAACTCAACACCTTTTACCACAAACCCTGATGCGGATGCAGGCGCTTCCGTTACGGATTCTATCGTTTCGAGATTGGCCAATTTCTCAATTACAGGATTGAACATGGCGTCCCAGTTACCTTTTACTTGTAACTGAAGTTTTTCCTTCAACGCGATCTGCTTCTCATTTCGAATTCTTCGTATTTCCATGATCGCCTTTTCAGCCGACTCAAACCCAACGAGCAGATCTTCGTTCGAAACACCTGGTTGTGGCCATGGTGCAATGATCATTCGGTCTTCCTTGGTGCGCTCTCCCATGTTGTCCCAAATTTCTTCGGTGATGAATGGTGTGAATGGATGCAGGATTTTCAAGAGTTTCTCTAGAATTTGAACCGTTGCATCCAAAGTTGCACGATCAATGGGCTGTTGGTACGCAGGTTTTACCATCTCTAAATACCACGAACAGAAGTCGTTCCACACTAATTTATAGGTGGTCATCAACGCATCACTCAAACGGAATTTGGAGTAGTGATCATCGAGAATTTCCAATTCTTTGTTGAATCTGGAATGGAACCAGTCAATGGCAATTTTCGCTTCGGCCGGTTGCGGAATGTTTTCGTCAATTTCCCAACCCTGTATCAATCGGAACGAATTCCAGATCTTGTTGCTGAAGTTTCTTCCTTGCAAGCAAAGCGCTTCATCAAACAAAAGATCGTTGCCAGCAGGCGAAGAAAGCAACATACCTACACGAACACCATCAGCACCAAACTCTTCAATCAGGTCGAGAGGGTCGGGAGAATTACCCAACGACTTACTCATCTTTCTGCGCTGCTTATCTCGAACAATTCCTGTGAGATATACATTCTTGAAAGGAAGTTCTCCTCTGTATTCGTACCCGGCCATGATCATTCTGGCCACCCAGAAAAACAGAATCTCTGGTGCGGTTACAAGATCGTTTGTTGGGTAATAATAGTTGATGTCTTTGTTGTCGGGGTCTTTGAAACCGTTGAAAACCGAAATTGGCCACAGCCATGAGGAGAACCATGTGTCGACCACGTCTTCATCTTGCTTTAAATCTGATATCTGATATCTGATATCTGAATTCTTGGCATTGAACTTCTCAACGGCTTCTTCAATTGATTTCGCTACCACATATTCCCCGTTTGGAGCATAGTACACAGGAATGCGCTGTCCCCACCATAATTGGCGGCTAATGCACCAATCGCGTACGTTCTCCATCCAATGTTTGTAGGTGTTCACAAACTTGGGCGGATGGAATTGAACGTTTCCATTCACAACATTTTCCAATGCAGGTTCGGCAAGTTTTTTCATGCTCACGAACCATTGCTCTGATAAGCGTGGTTCAATAACAGCATCGGTTCTTTCAGAATAACCGACTTTGTTCATGTAGTCCTCAACCTTAACAAGATTTCCAGCAGCCTCAAGGTCTTTTGCAATCTTTTTTCGAACCACAAAACGATCTTCTCCAACGTAGAATTGAGCGGCTTCGCTTAACGTTCCGTTCGGGTTCAGTATGTCAATGGTTTCAAGGTTGTGCTTCTTGCCCAGATTATAGTCATTCTCATCGTGAGCTGGCGTTACTTTTAAACAACCCGTTCCGAATTCCATATCTACATATTCATCCTGAATGATTGGAATACTGCGCTTCACCATTGGAACAATGGCGCGCTTGCCGTGCAAATGCTTAAAACGTTCATCGTTCGGGTTGATGCAAATGGCTGTATCGCCCAAAATCGTCTCCGGTCTTGTTGTGGCAATGGTCAGCCATTCGTCCGTTCCTTCAACCTGATACTTCACATAGTAAAGTTTCGATTGAACTTCTTTGTGGTTCACTTCCTCATCAGAGACTGCCGTCAACGCGCTTGGATCCCAGTTCACCATGCGATGACCTTTGTAGATCAGCCCTTTGTTGTAGAGATCTATAAAAACATCGATAACGGCATCACTCAGGTCATCTTCCATTGTGAAACGGGTACGTTCCCAATCGCAAGAAGCACCGAGTTTCTTCAATTGCTCAAGGATGATTCCGCCATGTTTGTGCGTCCATTCCCACGCATGTTCCAAGAATTCATCGCGTGAAAGATCCCACTTGTTGATGCCTTGGTCTTTCAACTTCCGGACAACTTTGGCTTCTGTGGCAATAGATGCATGGTCGGTTCCAGGAACCCAGCACGCATTTTTTCCTTGCATTCGGGCCCTACGCACCAGTACATCCTGAATGGTGTTGTTGAGCATGTGCCCCATGTGCAGCACACCCGTCACATTAGGTGGTGGAATAACAATGGTGTACGGCTCGCGCTCGTCTGGCTCCGAATGGAAATATCCATTATCCATCCAGTAGCTATACCACTTATCTTCGGTTTTGCTTGGGTCGTACTTAGCTGCAATCTCGCTCATCAGGTCTTTTTCTTGAAGAGCGCAAAATTAGGAAATGTGCTTACGTGCCGAATTCAATTCGGCAGAACATTCGATACAAAAAAAGAGGGTGAAAAGGAATAAGCTACAACTCAGAGGTCAATCCTTGTCATCGTCCTCTTCATCTGCTTCATCTTCTGGGGCGTCATCAACTTCATCCACTTCATCTTCCTCGTCTAGACGATCTTCGATTTCCTCGCGGGCCTCATCGGTAAGATTACCATCCTCATCGTAGTCATCATCATCTTCAATAATGGCCTGTGCTTCTTCCACCGTCATTCTCACCAAATAATACTTATCAGCAGTCTCGAATGGAAGCGCTGAGACGCGTTTCCCTTCTGCATTGGTGAATGTTACTAGATTATCCTCAAATCCATATGGGTATTCAAGTTTTATCTGCTCCTGAATGGAAACGTCCAACTTATCGTAATCCTTTACTACACGTGGTTTGCCGGTGCTCATTTTCTAATGATGGGTTATTGCAATGAATTTTCAGGCGTTAATGCTATGAAATTGATTTGTTCTTTCTATCCAATCGATGAAAAAAAGTTACAGGAAATTTTAAAGGTTGCAGTTTTGGCTCTTTTCGGTGATCGATATGATCCGAACTATGGCTCCTTTCGTGGTCATTATTCCTATTCATTTCCATGCTTCGTCTTGTTACCTTTGCGCCCCAATTTCTACAAACATGTCAGACGATAAGAAGGTCATTTTTTCAATGGTCGGATTGAGCAAGACGTTTCAATCCAATAATAAGAAGGTACTCAACAACATTTATCTCTCGTTCTTCTACGGAGCAAAGATCGGCATCATCGGTCTCAACGGTTCGGGAAAGTCAACGCTTCTCAAGATCATTGCAGGCGTTGAGAAGAGCTTTCAGGGTGATGTCGTGTTCTCTCCCGGATACACGGTTGGTTATCTGGAACAGGAACCAAACCTCGACCCGAACAAAACAGTGAAGGAAGTGGTGATGGAAGCCGTTGCCGAACTAGCTGGCATCATGAAAGAATATGATGAGGTGAACCTGAAGTTCGGGGAACCGATGAGCGATGATGAGATGAACAAGCTCATCGAGCGTCAAGGTGTTTTGGCGGAGAAGATTGAAACGATGGGCGGTTGGGAACTCGACCACAAACTCGAACGCGCAATGGACGCGCTTCGTTGCCCGCCCGATGATCAATTGGTAAGCACGCTTTCGGGAGGAGAAAAGCGTAGAGTGGCACTTTGCCGTCTCTTGCTTCAAGAACCAGATATCTTGCTTTTGGATGAGCCGACCAACCACTTGGATGCCGAGAGTATCGATTGGTTGGAGCAGCATTTGCAGCAATACAAAGGAACCGTCATTGCCATTACCCACGATAGATATTTCTTGGATAACGTGGCAGGATGGATCCTTGAATTGGATCGTGGCGAAGGCATTCCATGGGAAGGAAACTACAGTTCTTGGTTGGATCAGAAAAGCAAGCGACTGAAGCAAGAAGAGAAATCGGAAAGCAAGCGTAGAAAGACCTTGGAGCGCGAGTTGGAATGGGTGAGAATGAGCCCCAAGGCGCGACAAGCAAAGAGCAAAGCGCGTTTGAGTGCTTACGACAAACTCTTGAACGAAGACTCAAAACAGAAAGAGGAAAAACTAGAGATCTTCATTCCGAACGGACCACGTTTAGGAACGAATGTGATTGAAGCGATTGATGTGTCGAAAGCGTTTGGAGACAAGTTGCTTTATGAGCACTTGAATTTCAGTTTGCCACCGAACGGAATTGTCGGGATCATTGGTCCGAACGGTGCGGGTAAGACCACACTTTTCCGCATGATCATGGGATTGGAGAAACCTGATAGTGGAGAATTCAAAGTAGGTGATACAGTAAAAGTGGCCTATGTCGATCAGCAACATCAGGACATCGACCCGAAGAAAACCGTTTGGGAAACCATTTCGGATGGACTGGAAGAGATGGAATTGGGCGGACGTAGATTGAATTCACGTGCTTACGTTTCGCGCTTCAACTTTGGTGGTGGTGACCAAGGCAAGAAAGTGGAAATGCTTTCTGGTGGGGAACGAAATCGATTGCACTTGGCCATGACCTTGAAGCAGGAAGCGAACGTCCTACTGCTGGATGAGCCAACCAACGATATCGATGTGAACACGCTTCGAGCTTTGGAAGGTCTAGAAAGCTTTGCTGGTTATTGCTGTGATTATCTCTCACGACCGTTGGTTCTTAGATAGAATCTGCATTTTAGCTTTCGAAGGCGATTCGCAAGTGTATTACTTCGAAGGCAGCTACACCGATTACGAAGAACCACAAGAAACGCGGAAACAACGGTCAGAAACGAATCAGATACCGCAAGTTGGTGGGCTAAAGCCGTTCAAAGTTCCGAGTTCAAGGTTCAAAGTAGAGCCACATTGAACTTTGAACGCGCAGTGAACTCAATGAAACTCAATACTCCAAAGGAACACGCGATTTTCTCCTGCCGAAATGGTGAGGCGGAACTACATTTTGATACGATAAAAAGCGTTTTCAAGAGTATGGTTACCAGCCCTTAGAAACGCTGTGGAGAATTCCGAAACCCTGATGGGTAAGTATGGCGATGAAGGTGATGATTTGATTTCGAATTTTGAATTCGGGAGATTTTCTTGGAAAGATGCCTTCTGATTTGTTGGATGGTGGCCAATCGCAAATCGTTAATCGTCAATCGTCAATCGTTAATCAGTATCGGAAAGGCTCTCCTACGATCTCACCGTTCCCTTGCCCGTTACGTAGTTCCAGCACAGAAACGAAATCACGTTTCCGTTCAAGCGGTATCAGGTGCAACCCGTTTGGCGTGCTGATCGTCCGCAGAAAGGCCGTTATCGCGAGTTCTATCAATGCGATATTGATGTGATCGGTAGCGATTCACTTTTGAACAGGAAATGGTACAAGTGGTCGATGAGGTGTTTGGGAAGTTGAATGTTCCGGTTGCTGTGAATCGACAACCGAAAACTGCTAGCCGCCACCATTGCCGAGGTTATCAGTGCACCGTACGTTTGTTGACATTACGGTTGCCTTGGATAAACTCGACAAGATAGGAGAGGAGAAGGTGATGCGTTGAACTGAAGACGCGGCATTTCAGATGTTTCCACCGAAAAACTGTTGCCGCTGATGCGTTTTACCGAAACACAACCGAAGTTGGAATTCCTCAAAACGTATTTGTCAATCAGCGAAATCGGACAGAAAGGAATTGCAGAAGTTTCGGAAGTATTGGAAACCGCGCAGAAACTCATCTCCAACAAAACGGTTCTTGAACTTGATTTGACTCTCGCTCGTGGTTTGAACTACTACACAGGCGCCATTTTCGAAGTGCGTTCCAATATTGAAGGAACGCTTTCAAGTAGCATTTCGGGCGGAGGTCGTTACGATGATCTTACAGGCATTTTCGGAATGAAAGACGTTTCGGGCGTTGGAATTTCCTTTGGTGCCGATCGAATTTACGATGTGCTTCAAGAGGCGAATCTGTTTCCTGAATTCACATCAGACAGCACACAGGTTTTCTTCGTCAATTTTGGCACAGAAGAAGCGAATTACTGCCTGAGCTTGGTTAAGCAGCTTCGCGAAGCCGGCATCAATACCGAACTCTATCCTGATAAGGCTAAAATGCAGAAGCAGATGACCTACGCCAACAACAATTCCATTCCGTTTGTGGCCATGGTCGGCACGCAGGAAATGGAAAGCGGGAAGATCGGAGTGAAGAACATGGTAACAGGAGAGCAATCGTCTCTTTCAGTTTCCGAACTAATTGCACTTGTAAACGGTTAAGAACCAAAAGAAAATACTGTGAGTTCAATAATCGAGAATAAGGCAGAGTCAGTAAAACCTTACAGCCAAGAAGGTTCGAAGACCCAACAGATTGCAACGATGTTCGATAATATCGCGCATCGCTACGATTTCCTCAATCGTTCGCTTTCTATGGGAATCGACATCATTTGGAGAAAGAAAGCCATCGCACAGCTCAAGGATCTGAAGCCGAAAACCATTCTTGATGTAGCAACTGGCACAGGCGATTTCGCGCTCGAAGCAATGAGTTTGAATCCAGATAAGATCACGGGAGTAGATATTTCTGTTGGAATGCTTGAACTTGGAAAAGTGAAGATTGCCAAGAAAAAGCTTTCCAACAAGATTGAAATGGTGGTGGGCGATTCAGAAAATCTTCCATTCAAAGACAATACTTACGATGCGGCCACCGTTGCTTTTGGCGTGCGGAATTTTGAGAACCTTCAAAAAGGACTGACGGACATTAATCGTGTGCTTCGGCCAGGCGGAAAACTGGTTGTATTGGAACTTTCAACACCAAAGAAGTTTCCGGTCAAGCAATTGTTCGGATTCTACTTCAATAATATTCTTCCGTTGTTCGGGAAAATGCTCTCGAAAGACGATTCGGCCTACACCTATTTGCCCGAATCGGTAAATGCCTTTCCAGATGGTGAAGATTTTAAAAAAGTAATGGCTGCAGCTGGATTTGAACACAACACTTCCAAGTCGCTAACGCTTGGAATTTGCAGTTTATATACTGGCATCAAAGCCTGATTTGCAGCTGAGTCGAAAACATATCGTTCATGTATCGGTCTTTTTTTCAGTGCTTTTGGCGCTGAGTTCAAGCAGCTACGCACAGTTTCCACTCAAATTCAAGGAGAAGAAGCAACTCAATCTTACCAAGTACGATCGAAGAATGTTCCACTTTGGCTTTTCGCTAGGAATGAACTATTCAGACATCGCGGTAAAACTGAAGGACAACATTCAAGCGCTCGATTCTTTGTACGTGGTTGAACCAAAGGGAGCCGTGGGTTTCAACTTGGGCATTGTGTCCGATATGCGTTTAGGAGAGCACTTCAACATGCGTTTCATACCTGGAATATCCTTTGTTGGTCGTTCCATGGAATACACATTGTACGAACGCGACACCGTGCCAGTGGTTTACGATAAAGTGGTCAACTCCGTCTATCTGGAGGTTCCGCTGTACTTCAAGTTTCGCTCTCGCAGAATCAACAACTGGCGCGTTTACATCCTAGGAGGTGGAAAATTCCTCTACGATATGGCCACCAAAGAAGACGTTCAAACAGACGAGGTCATTCTTAAAATGAAGCGAGAGGACTACACATGGGATCTCGGTGTTGGAGTCGATTTCTATCTCGAATACTTCAAACTTTCTACCGAGCTAAGGATGTCCTTTGGAATCAACAATCTCCTAGTAGAAGATCAAACGGTTTTTACCAATTCAATCGAATCGCTCAAGTCGAAAACGTTCCTGTTCTCGATCTACTTTGAATAAAATTTGGGCATTTCCCCAAGCTTCGCAAGGGGTCGGGTTTTCCGCTATATCTTTTTTGCCTGCAGACAAAAAAGGATGCCGCTTCAACCCCTAATGCAAACTGACCGGAACCGTTTTTCCACTCCTAACTTATTTCAGAATCTCTCAAACAAAACTTCTAAACCCGTTCTTTGCACTTCGCAATGAAAGACATCAACATCATCGTATCCGCACAGGATTACGGCAACGAAGAACTTGTTCAGCAGGCAGTTTCGCGAGCGGCAGGGATTCCAGTTTCTGAAATGGCGGGTTTTCAAGAGTTGAAAAGAAGCATTGACGCTCGCAACAGAAACATCAAGTTCAATCTTCGGGTTCGCGTTTACGCCAAAGATGAAAAGCCCGAAGAACATCATCCCAAATTCGAGCGAAGAGAATTTCAAGATATTTCCAAAGCAGAGCATGTGGTAATTGTTGGGGCTGGCCCAGCTGGGCTCTTTGCAGCACTACAATTGATTGAGCAAGGCATCAAACCCATCATTATTGAACGCGGAAAGAATGTTCGAGATAGAAGACGCGATCTGGCTGCTATCAATAAAGAACACATCGTCAATCCAGAAAGCAACTACTGCTTTGGCGAAGGCGGTGCGGGAACCTATTCTGACGGAAAACTTTACACCCGTTCAACTAAGCGTGGCGATGTTGATCGTATTCTCAGCACCTTCATTCAGTTTGGTGCCGATGACGATATTCTGGTCAACAATCACCCGCATATCGGAACCAATAAACTGCCACAGATCATCACGGCCATTCGCGAGCAGATCGTTGCTTGTGGTGGTGAAGTACGTTTCAATTCCAAACTCACCGATATTCATTTGAATGGAAACGAGATTGCTGGCGTGGTCATCAATCAAGAGGAGAAACTTTCAACCAAAAAACTCATTCTCGCCACGGGTCATTCGGCTCGAGATATTTATGAATTGCTTCACAAGAAAGGAATTGAAATTGAGGCCAAGCAATTTGCCATGGGTGTTCGTGTAGAACATCCGCAAGCGCTCATCAATTCTATTCAATATCACGGTGTGAGCTGCGAAACCCTGCCGCCAGCAGCGTACGCATTGGTCAACCAGGTTAAAGACCGTGGTGTATACTCATTCTGTATGTGTCCGGGTGGAATAATTGCACCATGCGCCACTGCACCGGGCGAAATTGTGACCAATGGCTGGAGCCCAAGCAAACGGAACAATCCTTTTGCCAATTCAGGAATCGTTGTTCCTGTGGAACCAGAAGATTACAAGCAGTTTGCGTCTGCAGGTCCGTTGGCTGGTTTACGCTATCAGCAGTATGTGGAACAGATGGTTTGCAAAATGGCAGGCGGCACGCAAACAGCCCCAGCGCAGCGTTTGTCCGATTTCGTTAACGGAAAACTCAGTTCCGATCTTCCTGTCAATTCCTACAAACCAGGAACGGTTTCTATGCAGCTTTCGGAGGTGCTTCCCAAAGCTATTCATCAGCGCTTGCGCGGAGGTTTTCAGGAATTTGGGAAGAAAATGCGCGGCTATCTTACAAATGAAGCAGTGGCGGTGGCGGTAGAAAGTAGAACATCATCGCCTGTTAGAATTCCTCGAAACGATAACGGAGAGCATCCACAGATAAAAGGACTTTACCCTTGCGGGGAAGGTGGTGGATACGCTGGCGGAATTGTATCTGCAGCAATTGATGGCGAAAAAATTGCCGGTCATTTGATTTCGTAAAATACTGTATGTCAGTATTTTGATTTTAATTGTTTAAGAAAAACAATAAAAGATTAAACAAAATAAGTGTTGTTGATGTTTGACCATTAAATCATAAAATCACAACACAATGAAAAATCAAAACTCTTCTCGCAGCACTGCTTGCTGGCATATCAGCAGCACTGTTGCACAGGCTCAAAACCGCTAGGTTAGAGTAAATTCACACCCGCTGATGCCCTTGCGTCTGTGGTTGACGTGTACGTGAATGGCGGAGCAACCCGTTCATTGACGATTTCGCATTCAGAACCAGTACAGGATTCATCGATGTTCCTGCGGGAGTGAATTTGAACATTGGAATTGCGCCTTCCACTAGTACTGGTCCAGGCGATATTCTATTTACACTCCCAGCAATAAACCTAACTGCCGGTGAAACTTACCTTGCAATTGCCAATGGAATCGTATCTCCAACTGGATATATGCCGAATTCAACCATGGCTCCTTTCGGTTTGGATATTTTCCTCAACGCAAGAGAAGTTGCTGCAGGAGGTGCTGGAACCAATGATGTTCTTGTTTATCATGGTGCTACAGATGCTCCAATGGTAGATGTAGACGAATTGAACGTTGTAAGCGGTCAGGCTGTGAATGACCTGTCTTATTCTGAATTCCAAGGTTATTTGACTCTTGGTGTTGAAGATTACATGCTTCAGGTTCAAGCGGCTGCAAATGGTGCAGCTGTAGCAGCATTTGATGCTCCTTTGGCTACTTTGGGTGTTGATGGTGCAGCACTTACTATTCTTGCCTCAGGTTTTCTTAATCCTGCCAACAACAATAACGGCCCAGCTTTCGGACTATTTGTATCCACTGGCGCTGCAGGTCCATTGTTGGCTCTACCAACACCAGAAGCACGTGTGGAGATCATTCATAACTCTGCAGATGCTGCAGCCGCTGTAGTAGATGTATTTGTAAATGGAGAAGAGGCAGTTCCGAATTTTGCATTCAGAACATCAACTGGTTTTATTACTCTTCCAGCAGGTATGCCACTTTCTATTGAAGTAGCGCCTGACGGAGCTGGATTGGGAGGCGCATTGCCTGCAATTGATATTCCATTCCTTGCATCAGGCGAAACGTACATAGCCATTGCGAACGGAATCGTAAGCGGTTCGGGTTATTCGCCAGCGCCAGCATTTGCTTTAGACATTTATGCTGGTGCACGTGAAGTTGCTTCAGGAGGTGCTGGAACAAATGATGTTCTTGTTTACCATGGTGCTACAGATGCTCCAATGGTAGATGTAGACGAATTGAATGTTGTAAGCGGTCAGGCTGTTAACGACCTGTCTTATTCTGAATTCCAAGGATATTTGACTCTTGGTGTTGAAGATTACATGCTTCAAGTACAAGCAGCTGCAAGTGGAACAGCCGTTGCAGCTTTTGATGCTCCATTGGCAGGTCTTGCAATTGACGGTGCTGCATTGACTATTCTAGCGTCTGGTTTCTTGGACCCATCTGCTAACAACAACGGACCAGCTTTCGGACTGTACGTTTCTTCAGGAGTTGCAGGTCCGTTGACAATGCTTCCAATGTCTATGGCCCGTCTAGAGGTGATCCATAACTCAGCTGATGCTGCCGCTGCGGTAGTAGATGTGTTCGTAAATGGAACTGAGTTGATTCCAGATTTTGCTTTCAGAACAACCACCGGTTTTATTGATGTACCAGCAGGTATGCCACTTTCTATTGAAGTAGCACCTGACGGAGCTGGATTGGGAGGCGCGCTTCCTGCTATCAACATCCCGTTCCTTGGCTCTGGAAAAACATATATCGCCATTGCAAACGGAATCGTTTCTGCAACCGGGTACAACCCAAGTGCGATGGATGCTCCATTCGGTTTACATATTTACGATGAGGCTCGCGAAGCGGCAACATCAGGCGCAACGAACACAGATATTCTGGTTTACCATGGAGCTACTGATGCGCCAACTGTTGATGTTGTAGAAACAGGTTTAGGAGCAGGACTAATTGTAAACGACATTGCTTACAGTGAGTTCAATGCTGACGGGTACTTGGAGTTACCAACACAGAACTATCAGTTGGCTATACAAGATGAAACAGGCTCTGTAACTGTGGCAACTTTTGATGCTCCTTTGGAGACCCTTATGACAGAAGGTGCTGCATTGACCGTTCTTGCTTCTGGTTTCTTAACGCCAGCGGATAACAGCAACGGTGCTGGTTTCGGATTATGGGCATCTCTTGGATCAGGTGGAGCTTTGATTCCGCTATCTAATGTTACAGGAATTCAAGATGTAGAATCTATCAGTAACGCAGCATTGTTCCCGAATCCTACAAACGATAATGCAACCATGTTCTTTGACCTGGTTGAGGATGAGAACATCAATCTAGAAGTGGTGAACACAATGGGACAGCGTGTTTTTGTAAGAAGCTTTGGTGAGATGCTATCAGGAAATCACAGAGTTGAGCTTCCTGCCAGCGAAATGGCTCCAGGTTTCTATTTCGTAAACCTTCGCACCAACAATGGTGTTGTATCTACTAAGCTGCAAGTAGTTCGATAATTTCCCGCAGTGACTGGCGTCCCGTTCCGCGAGGGGCGGGGCGCCTTTTTATACTCAAATAATGGCAAAGGTTCTCATAACAGGCGGTTCAGGTTCAATAGGTAGGAGACTTATTCCTAAACTAAAGTCCAAGGGTCACGAGGTTGTAGTTATTGGTCGTTCTCAACATGGCGATTTGGATGTGCCAAGTTTTACATGGGACCTTAACAACGGAACCATGGATGAACGAGCATTGAAAGATGTAACGCATATCATTCATTTGGCAGGAGCAGGTATTGCCGATAAGGCTTGGTCTCCAAAACGGAAGCAGGAAATAATTGAAAGTCGGGTAAAACCACTTCAATTGCTTGCCGAGGTGTTGAAGAAGCGTAATCAACGAATCGATGCTATCATTTCGTCATCGGCAGTTGGTTATTATGGAGCTATCACTTCAGAAAAAATCTTCAGCGAAGAAGACGCACCGGCTCAGGATTTTTTAGGTAGCACATGCCAAATGTGGGAAGAGGCGGTCATGTTGTTCAGATCTGTAGCCGATCGAGAAGTAAGAATTCGCACAGGAATTGTTCTACTGAAAGAAGATGGTGCATTGCAAAAGTTGGCTGCACCGGTCAAACTCGGATTTGGAGCTGCAATTGGTTCAGGAAAACAATGGATGCCATGGATTCATATAGATGATATGGTAGCAGTTTATTTACAGGCCGTTGAGGATACAAACCTGAATGGACCTTACAATGCAGCAGCACCAGAACACAACAACCAAACGAATTTTATTAAAAAAACAGGAAAAGCACTCAGACGACCCGTGTTTCTTCCGCCAGTTCCGGGCTTCCTTATAAAAGCACTTATGGGTGATATGTCCAAGGTGGTCACAGAAGGCTCACGTGTTTCTTCACAGAAAATCATCGATGCCGGATTCGAATTCAAATATCCTCAACTGCAAGAAGCACTTAACCACCTATTTCAATGAAACTTCACGAACAACGATACACACAATTTTTACCCATCTCGCTCGATGAAGCGTGGGATTTCTTCTCGGCACCTCAAAACCTGAACGAGATAACACCAGACGAGATGAAGTTTGAAATTCTTACCAAGGAAATTCCAAGAATGTACCCAGGTCAGATCATTCAGTATAACGTTACGCCATTTCCGTTTTTTAAAACCGGTTGGGTCACAGAGATCACACATGTATTGGATAAACGTTATTTCGTTGACGAGCAGCGCTTTGGCCCATACGCCATGTGGCATCATCAACATCATTTCGAAGAGCAGAAAGGGGGAGTACTTATGACCGATATCTTACACTACCGTGTTCCACTTGGTATTGTTGGTAAGTTGGTCAATGCGCTTTTCATACAACGCAAGGTTAAAGGCATATTTGAGTACCGTTTTAAGTTACTTGAGAACAAGTTTGGTAATACTGCGTTAACAGTTAACGAACGAGAATAATGGGCAAGTACAGCATCAAAGATCTAGAGACGCTATCTGGCGTTAAGGCTCATACAATTAGAATTTGGGAAAAACGATACGGAGTGATAACTCCTGATCGTACTGATACCAATATCCGAACATATTGCGATAGTGATCTGAAAAAGCTTCTGAATATTGCGTTGTTGAACAACCATGGTCTCAAGATCTCCAAAATTTCTAAGCTAAAGTATGAAGACCTCTGTCAAGAGGTAGAGAAGCTTGCCATTACAGAAACATCCTATGATACCTATATCGATAGGTTGATCGTTGCAATGGTAGATCTTGATAGACCAAAGTTTGAGATGTTGATCAGAGAAGCCACAGAAAAAATGGGTTTCGAAGGAACCTGTATCAACATTCTATATCCATTTCTTCAGAAAATCGGAGTGATGTGGATGGCCAACTCGATCAATCCGGCTCAAGAGCACTTCATAAGTAGTTTGATCATTCAGAAAATGTATGTTGCCACGGATCAACTCTATTCTCCTGATGCTAAGGAGAAAAAGGCGATTTTCTTTTTGAGAGAAGGTGAATTGCACGAAATGGGTCTCTTGTTCTACCGTTACCTTATGAAGAAACGTGATGTTGAGGTAATTTATCTTGGTCAGTCTGTTCCGATGGTTGATCTGAAACAGACAGTTGAAGCCCACAAACCCGATTTTTTGGTAACAGCCCTTGTTGCCACATTGGATGAAGATGCGCTGGATGCTTATCTGAAATCTTTGGCTGAGAGTTTTCCTAAACAGAAGATCATCGTTTCAGGATATCAGGTAAGTCAATTCAAAAGGCCTGTTGCCAAGAATATTATCAAGGTTGATGATGTGCACCAATACATCGATTATATCGACAACAAGATTTAAGTAGCTTTTTAGTTTTCTTAACAAAACGCTGAAACCCTTGCTAGTCAAGGGTTTCAGCGTTTTTGTTGAAAAATGTTTAACTTTTTTTAAAAATAGTTAGACAATAATTTGTGTGTTTAAACATTGATACATAGATTTGTTCAACAATTAGAAACAACACTTAAACAAAATATATCATGTCAGCACTAACATTCAACGACAGACTTCTTAAAATGAGCGATGTGCTAGAGTACTTCGCTCTTAGTCTAACCAAAAACAAAGAAGATGCTCAGGATCTTCTTCAGGAAACAATGGTAAAGGCCATCACTTACCAAGATAAGTACACGCCAAATACCAATATGAAAGCATGGTTGCACACGATCATGAAAAACACCTTTATCAATCAGTATCGTAAGATGAAGCGTGCGAACACGGTCATTACTACCAAGGATGATGTAGACGTGTTGGATTTTGTTCCAGCAGCTTCAGAATACACTCCAGAAAGTGTGAGAGCGACAAAGGAAATCACAAAGGTGATCGATGCGTTGGACGACAACACACGAATTCCGTTTACAATGCACCTCAAAGGTTTCAAGTACAAAGAAATTGCAGAGCACTTGGATATTCCTATTGGAACGGTAAAAAGCCGAATCTACTTTGCCAAGCAATCTTTGATGAAAGATTTGAAGGATTACAGAAACTGATTCCGAACTGACCAAATGAAAAGTCGGAGGTCGTCAGCTCAAAGTTGACGACCTTTGTTTTATCTGAATGAAAGTAGAACAGGTGATATTAGTGAACGAAATGGACGAGGAACTCGGCCTCATGGAAAAGTTGGAAGCACACCAAAAAGGTGCGTTGCATCGGGCTGTCTCTGTGTTCATATTCAATAGACAAGGCGAGTTATTGATGCAAAAACGCGCTTCCACCAAATATCATGGTGCTGGTCTTTGGACAAATACGTGTTGTACACATCCACGCGTGGGAGAAACCAATCTGGAATGTGCACATCGCAGATTGAAAGAGGAAATGGGCTTCGATACTGAGTTAGAAGAGCGCTTCTCATTTATTTATAACAGCGAAGTTGAAAACGGTTTGATCGAGAATGAATTCGACCACGTTTTCTTCGGAGTATATGAAGGTGATTTCAAACTGAACAAGGAAGAGGTAGAAGATTGTACCTTTACATCGTTAGGCAATGTATCCAAAGACGCGGATCAACATCCAGAACGATTTTCAATCTGGTTCCGCATTATCCTAGAGAAGTTTAAGGAACACCTATCAGGAATGGAACACACGCTACAAAAGGCGGTGGGAGTATAATGAAGGTAACAGTTAGCAGAAAGGCGCAGTTCAATGCTGCCCATCGGTTGTATAACCCCAATTGGTCGTTCGAGAAGAACGATGAGGTGTTCGGCAAGTGCAATAACCCCAACTATCATGGTCACAATTACCAGTTAATTGTCTCGGTAAAAGGAACAATTGACCCCGAAACGGGTTACGTAATCGATATGAAGGATTTGAAAGCCTTGATCAAAGAGCATGTAGAAGATGTCTTTGATCATCGCAATTTAAATCTCGACACAGAAGATTTTAAAGAGTTAAATCCAACGGCAGAAAATATTGCTGTAGTTATTTGGAACAAGCTTCGTCCGCACTTGAAAAGTGAATTGGAGCTAAAAGTGGTTTTATATGAAACAGAACGGAATTTTGTTGAATTTGAAGGATAAGGATTTCGAAGTGATAGAAGAAGTGGGCGACAACCACGTTGGAACTTCTCTAGAAACACCGATGAAGCCGAATGCACACGCCATTTCCGACAAGGAAAAGATGGAGAAGATTGCAGCACATTTCGCTGAGATCATGGACACACTTGGCCTAGACCTAACGGACGATAGCCTTAGCGGAACGCCAATGCGTGTAGCTAAAATGTACGTGGAAGAAGTCTTTTCTGGATTGAACCCAAAGAGCAAACCAGATGTGAAGCTCTTTGAGAACAAGTATAAGTACAAAGAAATGTTGGTGGAGAAAGACATCAAGGTTCATTCTTTCTGCGAGCATCATTTTGTACCGATTATTGGAGTGGCTCATGTTGCCTACATCAATAAAGGCAAAGTGGTTGGCCTTTCTAAGTTGAACCGTGTGGTGGATTATTTTGCCAAGCGACCACAAGTACAAGAACGATTAACGGTGCAAATTGCCAACGAACTGAAAGAAGCTTTAGGAACAGACGATGTTGCAGTTCTGATTGACGCAAAGCACATGTGTGTTTCTTTACGAGGAGTTGAGGATACAACAAGTAGTACTGTTACTGCTAGTTATGGTGGTTCGTTCCAAAACGAAGAGACAAAAAAGGAGTTCTTACAGTACGTCTATTTCGAGATAATGAAAAATGAAGAATG
The DNA here is from genome assembly GCA_018402015.1 of Flavobacteriales bacterium. Taxonomy (GTDB): domain Bacteria; phylum Bacteroidota; class Bacteroidia; order UBA10329; family UBA10329; genus UBA10329. The sequence continues at coordinate 73,452 of JAGYJL010000003.1, forward strand.
AAAATGTAAAATGACCAAGGTCTACTGACGTTTTCCCTTTTCGTTTTCCCGTTTTTCTTCATGATTAAAAGAAGTTTCCATTTTTTTTGGTTTAGGCGCGATGGCGCTTGGATGACAATGCAGCATTGTATCACGCGCTGCATTCAGGAAAACCAGTACTTCCTATTTTCATTTTCGATGAAGATTCTCTCAAAACTGGAAACAAGCGATAAAAGGGTTGATTTCATTCACAGAACCTTGACAGAACTTAAATCGGAACTCAAAAAGTTGGGTTCTGATGTGGTTTTTTCATGGAACTCCCTTTTCGGGTTTACAGCTGATTTCAATAGAAGTCAAATCGTTTTACGAATCATGATTATGAGCCGTACGCACAAGAACGAGATGCTGAAATTGTTGCACTGCTTGAATGATAAAGGTGCTTCATTTCAAACGTTCAAAGACCAGTGCATTTTTGAGAAAGACGAAGTGCTTAAGGATGATGGCAAACCATACACTGTTTACACACCTTATTCGAATGGAAGGCTAAGCTGAACGCGTTTTATCTCAAGTCTTATCCTACAGAAAAGTACTTCAGTAACTTTCTGAAGTTCCAAGCCGACAGTTTTCCAAGCTTAGAAGAAATGGGTTTTGAGAAAACAGATGTTTCTATTCCTTCTGCGGATTTTGAACTCAGCATTATCAAGAATTACCACAAGACGCGAGACATCCCAAGTCTTTCGGGAACATCTCGCTTGAGTGTTCATCTCCGGTTCGGTACAATTAGCATTCGAAAACTGGCGAAGTTGGCGTTGGAAACGAACGAAAAGTTCTTGAACGAACTCATTTGGCGCGATTTCTACATGATGATTCTATGGCATTTCCCACATGTGGTTGAAGGTGCTTTCAGGCCAGCGTACGATAAAATAGAGTGGGAGCATAACGAACAACATTTTGAAGCCTGGTGCAAAGGCGAAACTGGCTATGCGATAATTGATGCTGGCATGCGCGAACTGAATGAAACAGGTTTCATGCACAACCGTGTTCGGATGATCGTAGCTAGTTTTCTTACTAAACATCTATTGCTAGACTGGCGTTGGGGAGAAGCCTATTTTGCTGAAAAACTGCTTGATTTTGAACTTTCGAGCAACAATGGTGGATGGCAATGGGCTTCTGGTTCGGGTTGCGATGCTGCTCCGTATTTCCGCGTGTTCAATCCGTACTTGCAAACCGAGAAATTCGACCCACAGTTGAGATACGTTCAAAAATGGGTTCCTGAGTTTCAAGAGCTCACTTATCCGCAGCCAATAGTAGATCATAAGTTTGCCAGGCAGCGCGCCATTGATAGGTACCAGAAGGCGTTGAAATAAAAAAGCCCAACCAAATTTGGTCGGGCTTTTCTTTATTGTTTTTGCTTGGAATTATTCCACAACAAAGGAACTTTTACTGGCGTACTCGCCATTTTCGCGTACCACAGCAACGTAATCTCCTTTAGGTAGGGCTTGAACATCAATCTTGTTCACACCTAAACCTAATGTGGTTTCTAAAACTATTTCGCCAAGAGAGCTGAACACAGATACAGTTACTGATGCACCAGAAAGTTCATCGTCCACATCAATGCTCAAATAATTATTCTCAACGCGTGGCGAAATCTCAACTTTGTTCTCTGAAGTTGGGTCGTTGTCAGAGGTATTGGCCTTTCCTCCTAAACTTAGTGCAGAGAGCAAAAAAAGGCTTAATAGGTACTTCATAAAATGTGTTTTTGAAGGGGTTCGATTCATGCCGCGAATGTATACTTCACACTACTTTGGACTTTCAAATTTGTATCATCTTTTTCAACAATCACATGTTCATTGTTGAAAATGACTGTTAGTTGTTACGTGAATCACGCAACTTTGGCCAATAATGAGGTTTCGTACTCTAATTCTACCACAATAGCAGTTGGCGGTAAATACTTTTCTTTCACCACTTCAGCAATGGTTATTCGGTAAATACTGCCGGTAGATTGAAGTTGCGCAATACGTTTTGCCATTTGACTATTAAGGATTCCCAATCGGTAAGAACCGTAGTTCACTCCGAACATAATATGGCGGTTGTCTGCACCCGTAATTGAATGAATTGCTAGAACACAACCTTTACGTAAATGATGATATACAAATGGTACATCACTTCTGTCAATTCCGCCTAAAAAACCATTAATAGAAACGGTGTTTGCGTGTTGAATGTGCTCGTGCGAGATGTTCAAGTGATTTGATCTATTATACTGCATGTCGGTATTTTTTAGCGCTGTTTACAATAGTGTTAAGCTCGGTGGTAGGTTCAGAAAGTTTTCGAAGCCATGATCTCAATCCTTCTATCTGCTCTGTATCATCTCCAGAAAGGTTTCTTGTAGCATCAGCAAGCGATTCTTGAATAAGTGGTCTGATGTCGGCATGGATGAACACAGGTTTCAGATTCAGCCATTCGTTGGTCTGTTCGTGCCAAACCTGTTTTTTAAGTAGTCCTTCGTTACTAGTGAATTCAGTGAATGATTTCCAGAAAGCCCGTTTGGTGAAGAACACATTGAAATCGCCATTCTCGGTTATGGGGCGAGAGAAATCGATAAGATCGGATTCCTCCAGAAATAGCGTGCTCCCATTTCCGATGTTCTGACGGAAGATCAATCTTCTGAATCCGTCCTTAACCACTTCCAGTACTAATTCTCTTTCTTCTGTGTTTTTCATGGTGCTGTGTTTTAATTATATCAGCAAACCAATACCAAGAGACCGTAAACTATTTACGGTGTGATTTTTATTTCAAAAAAATGTTTGTAGCGTAGAGTAGCGTTTGTGCTATTCGTGCAGGAAACCACCACAAACGTTAGATTTGTTAAACGTAGAACCTACCTAAACATTAAAGAATGGCAGATTATTTATGGCATCAGCATTATGGAGCAGGAGTTCCAAAAGAAATAAATCCCGATAGTTATCCATCTATTGTGGCGGCTTTTGAAGAAAGCTGTATCAAGTTTGGAGATAAGGTTGCTTTCGAGAATATGGGTGTGCCCATGACTTTCAATCAACTGAAGGAGCGCTCAGAGAATTTTGCAGCTTGGATTCAGAATAATACCGATCTGGTTCCTGGAGATAAGATCGCCATTCAAATGCCAAACCTGCTTCAATATCCCATCTGTATATACGGAGCGCTTTTGGCAGGAATGGTTGTGGTGAACGTGAATCCGTTGTACACATCGCGAGAGATGGAACATCAATTCAACGATTCTGGAGCAAAGGCCGTTGTGATTGTGGCAAATTTCTGTGCCGAATTAGAAGAATGCCTATCGAAAACAGGGTTGAAATATGTTATCGTAACTCAGATTCCTGACTTGTTTCCACAGCCTAAACAGTTCATTGTGAACTTGGTGTTGAAATATGTGAAGAAGATGGTTCCGGCTTATAATCTACCGAAGACCATCGATTTCAAAGATGTGGTCAAATCGCAAGGCAAGAAACCAAAGCCGGTTAAAATTAAGAACACCGACACTGCGTTTCTTCAATATACCGGTGGAACAACTGGTGTTTCGAAAGGCGCGGTACTTACGCACAGAAATGTTATTGCCAACATGGAGCAGATGCGCGGACTGATGGGCGATATAATCAAAGAAGGGCAGGAGGTTATCGTTACGCCATTGCCCATGTATCACATCTTCTCGCTTACGGTAAACTGTTTGGCGTTCATTTGCATGGGAGGTAAGAACGTATTGATCACAAACCCGCGTGATATACCTGCTTTTGTAAAGGAACTTCGGAAGCATAAATGGACCGTACTTACAGGTGTCAATACCTTATTCAATGGACTTTTGAATAATGAGGAGTTCAAGAAACTGGATTTCAGTTCTGTAAAACTGGTAATCGGTGGAGCAATGGCTATTCAGAAAGTGGTAGCCGAAAAATGGAGAGACGTTACGGGCAATTTGCTTGTAGAGGGTTATGGACTTACTGAGAGTTCTCCTGTTGCATCGGCAAATCCAATCGATGGTCGTGCGAGAATCGGTACCATCGGAATACCAGTTGCATCTACCAACATGAAGTTGTGCGATGAGAATGGGAACGAAGTAGCGATTGGCGAACGTGGCGAGATCAACATACAAGGGCCACAGGTAATGCAGGGCTATTATAACCGACCCGAGGAAACTGCCAATGTTTTGAAAGATGGATGGCTAAGAACCGGAGATGTGGCTGTAATGAGCGAGGATGGTTTCTTTACCATTGTTGACCGTATCAAGGACATGATCATTGTTTCCGGATTCAATGTTTATCCGAACGAAGTGGAGGATGTCATAGCATCTCATCCAAAGGTTCTTGAAGTTGCGGCCATTGGTGTTCCTGATGCAAAATCTACAGAGGCAGTGAAGGTGTTCATTGTGAAAAAAGACCCAAGTCTTACGGAGCAGGAGATTCGCGATTTCTGCGAAGAGAACATGACCGGTTACAAAAAGCCGAAGCACATTGCGTTCAGAGATGAATTGCCAAAGACCAATGTTGGCAAGATCCTTAGAAGAGCATTGCGTGAGGAGGAGGAAGCCAAAGCCTGATTCTCAAATGCATTGAAAAAGAAAGGGCGGTTCCATTGGAGCCGCCCTTTTCATTTTATACGCTTCTTTAAATCATCTTACAACCTTCACCTTTGCAGCTTCTGGACCTTTCATTCCGGGCTGTACTTCAAACGTTACTTTATTGCCTTCGTTGATGTCTTCCGTTACGTTATTGATGTGAACGAAAATACTTTCTTGATTATCAGTGTCTTTGATGAAACCGTATCCTTTATCGTGGTTGAAGAATGACACGATGCCATTTCTAACCGGGTCAAAATCAGAATCATCCTTTTTCGGTATACCGAGCTCAATATCCTCAGCCTTGATAACTTCTTTTTTCTTTGTTGGATCCGGTGGCGTGTCAACGATCATACCGTTTTCATCCACATAAGCAATCATATCATCAAAGCTGCTTTTGCCCTCTTCTTTTCTGGCCATTTTGGCCTCTTCCTTCTCCTTGCGTTTTTTCGCTTTCTTCTTTTCTCGTTCTTTTTTACCGAATGTTTCCTGAGATCTACCCATTTATACCGTAGTGCACTTTTATTGTATTTGGTCTTGTACGAACCGAGGGATTACAACGCGTTCTGAAAGATTGTCAGAAAGTGCAATTTCGATGACCTTGGAAACCAAATTTACCCAAGGTTCTTTGCGCAAAGATAGCAAACCGTTATTTGCCTTTGGAAAATGATTTCAGTCCAAGCTAATATCCACAGGCTCAATGACTTTTACCCCAGTTCCAAAAGATCGAATGGTGGCTTTCAATTCGTAGCTCGGAATAACCTTCAGTTCTACCGTCAGTCCATCCGCACTTTCATTGATGATCTTTTGCGTTGGATGCAAAGGTTGGGCTTTTACGTAGCGACCTTCTTGCGAAGCAAATTTCAGCACAATTTTCTCCGGTTTTCCGCCAGCCGTAATGCCAAAACTGTATTTGAATAAGGTTTCAGGATCAAAGCTTTTATCCACGGTAAAATAATTTTCTCGGATGGAGAGATCGGAGATGCGGTCGAGGCCAAAGGTTTTTACTTTCCCCGCATCGGCATCTTTACCGATAACATACCAACGGTTACGGTATTCTTTCAGTAAATAGGGATGCAGCACGCGTTCGCTTTCACTTTCATCCAAAAACGAAATATATCTGAAACGCAATTCGCGGGTTTCTTTGATCGCTTGTAGCAAGATCGGAAGTAGATCGGTTCCTTTTGCCATAGGTGTGTTCTCAAACTGCACGAAGCGATCGATGGCATCGTCTTGAATTTCGGGCGAAATGCTCAATCGGTCCATGATCTTCTGAATGGCGGATCCGAATTGGTCGAAGATGGCCAGATCCTTGAACTGGAAAAGCGTGGTGGCAGCAAAACGAATGGCTTCTTTGTCCTCTTCGCTCAAACTGATCTCCTTAATGGTATACTCCGGATCTTCGTAGAAATAGCCTTTTTCGAGCTTTGAATATGCAATAGGGGCGTAATACCCCAATTCACCTTCATTCTTCATTGCCCACATGTCCTTTTCGATGGTGCTGATGGAAATCCGCTCGTCCGAACTTCCGTAAAGCGCTTGTTCGCAGGCATATTTCAGGTCTTCCTTTGTCGGGAATTTCCGGCCTTTGTTGGTCAGGCAATCGTCAATAATGCGGTAGCGGAGTAAAGCGTATTTGTTGGCTGGCATGGGGTAAAGTTAACTTCAACTAGGCATAAAAAAAGCCGGACAAGCCGGCTTCTTTTCAATTCAATTATCTCACCAAAGTGGGCTAGGATATTTTCCTTCATCCACCAGTTTTTGGAAGGCTTCAACTACTACAGGGCGGTCTTCGATGTAAGTAACGCCATACCAGCGGTCGTTGCTCGTCAACACTGGGAATTTGGCTTTGCCCGCATTGATCAAAGTGTCTGCTACCAAAGGAATGAAGAATTCTGCCTTTGGGTTTTCGCGATTCTCCTTCACGAAATCGATGAACATCTTTCTACTCACTTCAAAGATTTTCGGATGAAATCCCCAGAAGTTCATGGAAACAACACTATCTGGATTTACTTCAAACGTTGCATCTCCTTCGTGGTATACCACTTTTTCTCCTTCCCAATGGATTTTCGTACGCTCATCAACTTTTGCCAAGTTATTGTCTGCATCGGCCACACAAACACCGCGACTTACCTGTCCGTGTTCGCTCAGTGTATTTCTAAGCACGTATCCTACCATAGTGTAGGTGTCTTCTGTGCATCGGTTCTTTAGAAAGTCAGCTACTTGATGGAAACCGTCTGAACCGTAGAAATCATCCGCATTGATCACGGCAAATGGCTCGTTGATCACATTATGGGCAACCAGAACGGCATGCATTGTCCCCCAAGGCTTTTCGCGATGCGGTAGGTCGGTTACGCCTTCAACAGGAGTATTCACATCTTGGTATGCATAGGCTATCTCAATTTTATCATCGAATTTTCCAGTGAACCGCGCCTTGAAATCATCGGCAAAACTTTCGCGGATAACGAATACCACTTTCCCGAATCCGGCTTGAATGGCATCGTAGATAGAATATTCAATGATGGTTTCTCCATTTGGACCAAGCGGGTCGATCTGCTTCAATCCTCCATAGCGACTGCCCATTCCAGCAGCAAGTATCAATAGTGTCGGTTTCATTCGAATTGGTTATTTCCGCGAATATAGAAACACCAATTCAAGTGCTGTTTGTTGACCTTTGTAAGCATTAACCATCGGGTGTTAATAGTTCGTTACGATCAAGTGATGGTAAGTTTGCGAAGCGAGTAATTTCCATCATGCAACTAACTACACTCGATTGGTCCATAATTGCGGCCTTTTTCATCATCTCCTTGGTTATTGGAATTGTTGTTTCTCGCAAGGCGGGAAGCAGTTCGGCTGAGTTTTTCCTTTCCGGTAGGAATATGCCGTGGTGGCTGTTGGGTATCTCCATGGTAGCCACAACATTCTCTGCAGATACGCCCAATTTGGTGACTGACATTGTTCGTAAGAACGGGGTTTCTGGCAACTGGGTCTGGTGGGCTTTTTTGCTTACTGGTATGCTAACCGTCTTTGTTTACTCCAAACTATGGAGACGCTCGGGCGTACTTACCGATCTGGAGTTTTACGAGATCAGATATGGAGGAAAAAGTGCTGCCTTTCTACGCGGGTTCCGTGCCTTATACCTAGGCGTTTTCTTTAATGTAATGATCATGGCCACGGTGTGTCTTGCGGCCATTAAGATCGGAGGCGTCATGCTAGGTCTTTCAGAGTATGAGACCTTACTTATTGCCAGCGTGGTGACGGTTCTCTACAGTTCTTTAGGTGGTTTGCGTGGGGTGCTGATCACCGATTTCTTCCAGTTTATACTTGCCATGGTAGGTACCATTTGGGCGGCCAACGTTTTGCTTGATTTACCGCAGGTTGGAGGATTGCAAAATCTTTTGGCAAACCAAGAAGTTGCTAAACTCACCAATTTTCTACCTGATTTCTCCGATACCGAAAGCCTGATTCCATTGTTGATCATTCCGTTGGCGGTACAATGGTGGAGTGTGTGGTATCCGGGTGCCGAGCCTGGCGGTGGTGGTTACATTGCGCAACGAATGCTTGCTGCAAAAGATGAGCAGAATGCCATGGGCGCAACCTTGCTGTTCAACATTTCCCATTACGCATTGCGTCCATGGCCTTGGATCATTATCGCACTTTGTTCGGTGATCGTGTTTCCGAATTTGGATAGCATTCAAGCTGCATTTCCGCATATCGATGCAGCTATGATCAATGACGACCTTGCTTATCCGGCCATGCTCACGTTTCTTCCCGCTGGATTGTTGGGATTGGTCATTGCTTCGCTCGTAGCGGCATTCATGAGTACGATTTCCACACACTTAAATTGGGGTAGTTCATATGTGGTGAACGATTTCTACCAACGGTTTGTAAAGCCAGATGCTACAGAAAAGGAACTGGTTATGGTTGGTAGAGTATCTACCGTGTTGTTGATGCTTTTTGCTGCCATGTTCGCATTGGCTTTGAGTAATGCGCTACAGGCTTTCGGTATTCTGCTGCAGATCGGTGCTGGCACTGGACTCATTTTCATATTGCGCTGGTTCTGGTGGCGGATAAATGCGTGGACGGAGATAAGCGGAATGGTCATCTCGTTTATAGTGGCCATTGTACTCGAAGTAATTGCACCGGAACTGGTTCCTTCTAACTACAAACTTTTGGTTGGAGTAGGAATTGCCACCATGGGTTGGCTTACGGTTACATTCCTGACCCAACCGGAAACAGAAGATACGCTGAGAGGTTTTGCCAAGCATGTCAACCCAACTATTGGCTGGAAGAATTACCGTTCAGCAGATACTGCTGTGATTGGTAACCTGCCACTTCAGATACTTGGAATGTTTCTCGGTTGCGTGGTGGTTTACACTGCGCTTTTCGCAACGGGTTCGTTCGTGTACGGAAATACCACATTGGCTGTAATTCTCACGGCTGTTTCTGTCACTTCAATTGGCGCACTGGTTTCTCTGTGGAAACGGTTTTAAAACAAATACCCCTGCTCAGTCACACTGAACAGGGGCATTCCAAGGTTTAAGCTTTAGTTTAACGCTGAACTACAACCTGGCGAACCACATTCAATTCTTGGTTGAAGAATCGTACCAAGTAGATTCCTGTTTCAGTGTCTCCAAGATCGATAATGGTATTGTTGGTAACGTTTGATCTAGAATAGATTGTCTGTCCCATCATGTTGAACACGCTTACTTCCATCGGATTCTCTGCGTTAGCTATCAGCTGGAAAATGCCCGAACTTGGATTCGGGTAGAGTAGAAGCACAGCTTCCTTCTCGGCAGCTTCATCCGAGCCTACAGTTGTGATATTGTAGCAAGATGAAGTGTCTGAACAACCATTCTGTGTAACAACAACCGCATAATTGCCAGAACTGCTTGCAGCAAATGTTTGATCCGTAGCATTCTGAATAGCTGCAAAGTTGTTGTCGCAGTCAACCCACTGATAGGTTGCTCCGGCCAGAACTGCGGCCAATTGGTTTCCATTCTGAACCACGGAAGTATCAGGTAGTTCTGTTACGGTAATAAGTACAGAGTCGATATTGGCACAGAGCGTTGTATTGTCAACTCCAACAACCGTGTAGTAGGCAGATTGATCGGGCACAAATCCCACACCGTCTGTTGCATTGTTGTTCCAAGTATAAGAATCGGCTCCGCTACCTGTTAGCGTTACCACATCTCCATCGCACACATTCTGTTGATTTGCGTTGGCCACCACTGTTGGAAGTGCGTTAATAATGATGTCTGTCGTATTGGCCAGCCCTGTAGACGGAGAAGCTGTTGAAGTAACGCGTATTCTATAACCACTTCCTTGAGCCGTTGACGGAGGGAAGGTTACTGTAATAGGAGTTGCCGTACCTGATGTAACCGAACCAATTGCCAGTGGCGATGTGAAATCGCCATTTGCATCAGAAAGCTCGGCAGTAAAAACGTTTGTTGCCAAGAATCCTCCAACCGTATTGAAGGTTACTGTGGTTGATTCACCCGCACAGAATTCCAACAATGCGAGGTCTGCAGTTACGATCTCAACACAAGGATCTGGTTCCAGGGAAAGCGCTCCAACGTTATCGGTAATTGTTCCAGCAACGTTTACAACTTCACCTGCAGCCCCGTTTCCGCCTTGTACTCCAGCAGGAGTTCCAGATCCACCGATACCTACAATTCCAGCTGTTCCACCAGAGAAATTGTTTCCAGATCGGTTTACCGTAGAATTGACTCCGTAAATGGCATAAGCAGAACCAGCAGCGCCACCGCCACCGCCACCGCTGTTACCTCCATCTCCACCATCGCCTCCGTCACCGCCATCTCCTGTTCCAGGACCGTTACCACCATTTCCACCTAGACCTCCAGGGGTTCCAGAACCACTTGCCCCGCCAGTTCCACCAATTCCGCCAGAACCTAATGTAAAATCGCAGTCAATAATGGTACATGTGGCGTTGAACAGGAACAACCCTGCACTGTTTCCACCAGATTGTGCTCCGGTTCCTGCGGCTGGTGCCGCAATGCCACCAGAACCACCGCCACCGCCACCGGCTCCATAAGAATCAGTACCACTATCGCAGCCGCCTGAACCGCCACCGCCACCACCTCCAGTGCCGTTTTCGCCCAGTGTTCCTGAATCAGCAGTAGTTGCTAACCAAAAAGCACCTGAAAGCGTGGCAGAAGCAGTTGCGCCCGTTCCGCCCGCTCCATGTATCGTTCTGCCATCATTTCCGTTTCCGCCATTATTACAAGTTCCACCTCCTGCACCACGGTAGCCGTAACTGTTGGTTAGAGAAACTGCCGCATCAGTACCGCTTACACCATTCGTTGCACTCAGATCAGGGGGGAAACTACAATCATCGTCCATATTTCCACCACGTCCACCGTTGCCACCGGCTGTGCTAGGAAAGCCAGCCGTTACAGCACCGCCACCACCAGCACCTTCATCACTGTCGTTACATGCAGTATTGAATTCGTCACCGTTACCACCATTGGCACCATTTGAAGCAGCTTGAGAAGCGTTGGAACCACTTATTCCGTTATCGCCCTGAGCACCTGTGCCTCCAGTAATGGACAGATTTTGCAAGGTGAGACCAGAGCTGTTGGATACATGGATTCCGTAGGAACTTCGGCCCGGTTGGGCTGCATTGGGTGCAAGAATGTCAAAATTTGATACAACGGTTGAACTGTTTATGTTCTCCGCTTTTATCGCGTAAACCTCACCGTTGTTATCAAGACCGCCTTGAATTATCGAAGAACCCGCCAATACCCATTGATCGTCAAAGCCTCCCCACAGGCTAATTCCATCCTGTAGAACAACGATTTCCTGATAGGTTCCTTCCGTAATTCTAACATCCGAAAATCCAGCGTTGCTAGCGCGAAGAATTCCGTAATTGATGGTAGCACACGGGGCATCTTCTCCACCGCAAGCCACATGATCCGTGCCATTGGAACCATCAACATGAGTAATAAACGAACAACTCTGCTGCGCGTGAATTGGATTGAGTAGAACAATGACTGCCAGAACTAAGAGCGAATAGAATTTCTTCATCATATGAGTTTAAGAACGTTTCAATGTTTGTTTTTTCAATGATATGGTTGGTCACCAGGATGATAAATACGCTCGGCAGTTGTTTCAAGTGTTTTTTTGTCGAGATGAATCTTTCGGTACTGATGGTTCGTGAACATTTCCATTTGATCATTGAAATGTGGACTATCCGGATGTGTGCTTGCGCCCAAGGCGTTGATACTTCTAATGTCTGCGCCATCTTTCGAGAATCGAACGATCTGAATGTAGCCGTCTCCACCAGTTATCTTGTAAATGCCATTTTTCTTATCGTGCAGTCTGGCATCCGCAGCTCTAGGAACTTCAGCAAGTCCATGTGCTGGGAGACTTTTATCGCCACGTATCAATCGCTGAACATCGCCCAAAGCGACATCGAGCGTTCCGTGTGTTTTAAGCAGGAACTTCTTTGCTTTTCGAATCGCTTCCACAGCCATTTCTTCAGAAAGATCTTCCTGTCTTATCATGATCAAGGCAAATGGTCCATCAATGGCCAAACGAAGAAAATCGTGCACTACCATGGCCAGTGCCGCATTCATGTTGTCCACGTTTCCATTGCGGTCCCACTTGTTTAGCTTCTGTATAGCATCGGCAATATCAGGATACTTAGTCTCATCCAAATTATACATGGCCGCAAATTTGGTTTCGTAAATACCATTGGGATGAAACCTCATGTCGTACTTGATACGGTCAAGATCCTCTTCTGTAAACGGTCCTTGCTGCTGCTCCATAAGGTAGCTGAATCGTTCGCCTCGGTTATACATAAATGTTTGAAGACCAGGGAAATACTCGTTCCAGTTGCAACTATCGCCAGTACACTGAAGTGGAGTGTTGTTGGCGTTGAAAACGTAGCCACAATCTGGATTTTCCACATGAGGCAATTTGTTGTAATCCAATATTTCTGTCCACGCGTAGTCCGATGTGTTTGCTGTTATCGGAGCAGTCCAATTCAATTTGGGATTTCGTTTTGGAACCTTTCCACCGGAATGCAGCATGATATTTCCTTCTTTATCTGCATACACGGTATTGAAAAGTGGGACGGCTTGCATTTCCATTGCCTTAGTGAATTCGCCAAAGTTCTCTGCCTTGTTCATCAGAAACCACTGCTCGGTGGCACGTATGTCTTTATAAGCAGGAAAACGGAATGCCCAAGAACCGTATTTGTTCTCAAACACAGGTCCGTAAGCACAACTTTTAACCTTTTTAGATACCGGAATCTTCATTCCAATGATCTTTACTTTCAGTTTTACCTTTCGTACATAGAAGTCACGCCATTGCCCGTCATACTTGTATTGGTTCTTATTCTTTGGGTTGAGTTCTAGTTTGTAAATGTCTCCGAATTGGTGGTAGTTGAACGTGTGTCCCCAACCGAGGTTTTCGTTGGAACCAACAAAAACGCTCGTTCCTCCTGGGAAAAGGCCGCCAACGCAGTTCCAGCCTTCTTCGCTCATTATATGTGCTTCGTACCACGCAAATCGACCTTCTATGGGTTGGTGCGAATTTATAAGTAGATATCCGCGTCCATCGTCCATTCTTTCGGGTGCAACCGCTAAAGCGTTGGAGCCGGTTCCTGTATGGGCCTCGTTCGAACCTAAAAATTCCTCAACGCGGTTTTCGTTAACGGCTTTCAATCCCATTCCAAGCCCAGCCATTAACGACACGCTGAGTGTGGAGCTTTTTACGAGGTCTTTGCCAGAAACGGGGAAAGTTTTCTTGAGCAACACTTCTTTCGGATTTGCCGCGGCATAATCGTTCAAAGCTTGTGCGTAAGCCTCCAGAACTCCACGGAATTGTGGCGATAGATCTTGGTCATACCGAGCCTCCACCAGCGAGTCTATTTGCAGGAATTGTAGGCCGAAATCGAACAGCACGCCATCTTTTCCTTTGTAGCTTCCCATTAATCCTTTACCGGCCATTACGGCTTCTTGCAGGTCAGAAAAATTGTCTTCGGCATGGGCATATGCTAGGCCATAAGCCGCATCAGCATCGGTTACTCCAAAAATGTGTGGCACACCAAGCGAATCGCGGATGATGGTTACGTTCTTTTGATCAATGGACTGCGATAACGCAACGTTCCATCCAAAAATGGAAAGGCAAAACAATATTCTGAATGACATTTTCAGTTGGGGTTGAAGATGAGGCGTGAAAATACAATCTGTTTATTAGGCAACGAACTTGTAGCCCACACTCCTAACAGAAAGAAAATGTTTCGGGTCTTTTGCGTCCTTCTCAAAGTACTTTCTAAAAGCTAGAATGTAATTGTCTATCGTTCTGGTTGATGGAAAAACGTCATAACCCCAAACTGTTTCCAAAATAGTTTCGCGAGAAAGGACTTCGTTTCTCCGTTCAACAAAAAGGCGTAGAAGTTTCATCTCGCGCTTCGATAATTGATGGCTGTTTCCTTCAATATCGCGGATTGTGAATGAATTGAAGTCGATGTGGCAATTACCGAAATCAAATGTGTCTACAGATCGGTCCAACTCCGACTCGCTTCTTTTTAAAAGTGATTGTACCCGAAGCAGGAATTCATCTAAATTGAATGGTTTGGTCAGGTAATCATCGCCACCGATCTTGAGGCCGAAAACACGGTCTTCGGCCGAACTTTTAGCGGTAAGGAAAAGAATTGGAACCTTGGTGTTTTCCAATCGAATGGTTTGACAAATGGTGAAACCATCAACTTCTGGTAACATCACATCAAGAATGACCAGATCGAAACGTTTGCGGACAAATTCCTCTAAAGCTGTCTTTCCGTTATTCACGGCCGATACCTCATAGCCATCCAACTCCAAGTTCAACTTGATGATGTCTTGTAGACTTTCCTCGTCCTCTACCAGAAGAATCCGTTTGTTCATGGCTATCTTGCCCGCTAAAATTAACGGTATTTATCGCGTAGACATGTCCAAGCGTCCTTTCCGAAGTTCTTTACCCATTTTGGGGTATGCGTTCCTAGTGTCGGCCTTGTTCCTGTTTGTTCGTGGTTATCAGTTCAACACCGATGATCAGGCAGAACATTTGCCGCAGATCTACCAGATGCTCGATTCGGAGCTTTATCCGAACGATTACTTTGTAAATGCGAGTAATTCCATTTTCACCGTTAGGTTTTACTATGAGAAGTTGGTGCTGGCCGTTGCCAATACGGTTGGACTCGAATGGGGACTTTTCATCCTAACATTCCTGTGTATTGCCTTAATGGCGTATTCCTTCAGTAGAATTGCTGAAGAATTGTTCGGAGATAGGTGGTCGGTGCTTCTGGCCCCCATGTTGGCCATGTTTGTGTTTTACAACTTTACGGTTGGCGGAAACCACGTTATGTACGGAAGCTTCATTTCAAGCACGATAGCAAAAGGAATTTCTGCCTTTGGGATATTACTGTTCGTTCGTAAACATTACGGTTTAGGAGGCTTGTTTATCGGAATTGCAACGCTTTTTCAGCCGTTGGTAGGTTTACAGTTGTTCTTGATCTTAGGAGGAGTGCAATTGTTATTCAGGCAAGATCTGAAGAATGGTTTGGTGCTGGCAATTCCGTATTTGACGTTGGCTGCGTTTATTCTTGTACCCGTTTTCGGAAGGCAGTTCGGTGAAACGGTAGCCAACAACAAAGAACTTTACTTCGAGATCCTGTATCGTTTCCGAAATCATCATCATTACATACCAAGTCTGTTTCCAGTAACGCATTACATCAAGTTTTTCGGGCTTCTCGGTCTTGGCTTTTTGAGTTATTTCATTCTTAAGCCGAATGATAAAAGGTTCTTTCTCGGATTTGTAGCAATGGGATTGTTGGGAATGGTTGTGTACTGGTTTGTTCTGGAGTGTTTACACATTTGGCCGATAGGAAAAGTGCAGTGGTTTAAGGTTACTGTTTGGATCAGTGCTTTTAGTTCCATCATGCTTGCCGGATTGCTAGGTCAGCGGCTTTCTGGTTTTATCCCGCTTGCGAGAATGAAGGGTTACCTTTTACCATTGTCGTTGGTTCTATTTGTACTCATCACAATTGCTATAACCAATTCCAAATATTTGCCCGAATCTCATCAGTACCGGTACATGGTTGGAAACAGGGTTTATTCCGATCTAGAAAAAATGCATCTGTGGATTGCAGATAGCACGGCAAAGCATGTTTCAGTTCTTGTTTCTCCAGATGATAATTCGTTCTCATGCGAGGCCAAACGAAGCATGCCCATACATTTTCAAGCAATTGTTCACGAACCGTTTTTCATGCTGCCTTGGTATAATGACTTTACCGACATCTACGGAGTTTCGTTAAATAACCTCGAAGGAATTGATGCGCGTGCTCAGGCTGTTAAGCTTTACAGAACTCGAAACTACACAAGAGGTGAGCCACACATCGACTATCGCTTAGATAATGAGAAGGAATGCACCTTTGGTAATGAGCTTGGAACAGTCATTCACCGCGAAGGAGATTGGGTGCTAACAGAATTCGTTCCGTCCAAATAGCGCAAATACGTAGAACTGCGTAGTTCAGTGTTTCTGTGTTTTCGGTGGTTTGTAGGGTTAATTGAAAACTACTCAACCCAAAACACTACACATTATGAAAACATTGAACGAAGCATTGAAATGGGGCAGATTCCTTACGTTGGCAGCGGCTGTTTCCGTGTCAATTTCATCTTGCAACACAACAGACGAACCAGAAACGCCAACCGATCCTGCAAGCAACCCACCTACACCTACCTTCACAGAAGGATTTGGAACTTTGGCTGCTGTTAAAACGGTTACCACATTCGATCCAGGATTTGGTGTTCCTGTTCAGGAGATCGTTCTTGGCCTTGGTTCTGCTGGGTTTACAGATGGAGCAGATTACACCACTCTTATAGATGCCGGAACGGTTACATTGGAAGGTGAATCGTTAGATAGATTCGACAATAATGCCTACGCCTATCAGCCTACGCAAACCAACCCTACTGGTATTGATTTCAGTGGAACCCCATCTTGGGAAGTAAGCGGCTCTGCAGGTGTTCCGGCATTTACGCACACCACCAACATCGGATTCCCAACTTTGGGCGCCATTACTAGCAGCACAACAATTCCAGGTACAGGAGATTACACGCTTACCGTATCGAATGTTTCAGGTTCAGACTCAGTTTATTTTATGCTTGGAGGTGTGGTGCATATCGAAAATCCGAACGCGACATCGTCAACTTTTACCGAAGCTGAAATTGACGGGATGGGAACCGGGGCGAATTTCGCTCAAGTTGCACCTTACAAATTCGAAAGTGCAACGTATTCTAGCAAGCAATTCTACTTCGTTACCGAGACAGTAAAAACCCAGTCCGTTACTATCGAGTAATTGATTGGTATAATGTGGGTAGGTCGGCTCTTTCGGGAGTCGGCCTTTTTTTATGCCATCAATTGCCTTATCCCTTCATAAACCACAATACTAACAGCATTCGCCAAATTCAGGCTGCGAATGTGTTCGCTGTGGATTGGAATCTTGTAAAGCTTATCAGAATGAGCATTGGTGATTTCTTCAGATAATCCAACCGATTCCTTTCCGAAAACGAGGAACATATCATCCTCAAAAGGAATGTCATAAACAGATTTGTTTCCATGGCTTGAAAGAAATGCCATTTTCTTGTCCGATTGTGTGGAGAAGAACTCATCTACAGTCTCATAGATCTTCAGGTCAACATGTTGCCAGTAATCCAATCCTGCACGTTTTACACGAGAATCTGACAACTCAAAACCAAATGGTTTAACGAGATGAAGGGTTGAGCCCGAAGCCAAACTCAATCGACCAATGTTACCAGTATTGTTCGGTATTTCAGGTTCAATCAGTACGATATTCAATCCCATGTTTCGTTTTTTGTCATGCTGAACTTGTTTCAGCATCTGCTATGATAGACCCTGAAGCGAGTTCAGGGTGACGTTTTTCTGAGGATTTCCTCTTCGCTGGTCGCTCATCGCTTTTCGCTATTCTAATTTTCCAGCAAGGAAACCCGTTGTCCAAGCT
>JAGYJL010000030.1 GCA_018402015.1 Flavobacteriales bacterium
CCTACTGATTTGATGATGGAATGATTAGCTAATCAGCTAATTAATCGTCACACTCAACTCCCTCACGTTTCCAACCTTGTCTGTTGCTTTAATACGGAACGTATTCTGACCGTTGATGAAGCGTTCATCCTTGATATAGTAAAGTAGATTATTCTTCGGGTCTTGTTCTAGAAGAACCCACTTTCCGTTCAATGTTCCAGAAACGGAAGCAACCCCAGAGAGATTATCAGAAAGTGTGAACTCCAATCTGCTAATGCCAGGGCTAGAGGTTTGGTCTTTGAAGTTTTTTGGTTTCAAAATAGGAGCTGTGGTATCTACCATTACAGCATAATCGCCAAAAGAGCGGGTAGTTGCTGTCATCCAATTCCATTTGGTAGAACCTCCTTCCGCAATCGGTTTTCCTTTACTATCGAAAGAAACCATGACCGCTTTTTCGGCTGTAGCTTCTGAAACGTCATTCAACTTAACGGAAACGGTCATCGACCTATCAAGCGGTGTGTCAGAGAGTTTTCCAATGGAATGAACAGCGG
Organism: Flavobacteriales bacterium; assembly: GCA_018402015.1. GTDB lineage: Bacteria > Bacteroidota > Bacteroidia > UBA10329 > UBA10329 > UBA10329. The sequence goes on from JAGYJL010000030.1 coordinate 531, forward strand.
AGACACATTCCCCGCAGGGAGGTTTCAGGTCGTATTTGAACTTGAGGGTGTCATACAGGCATCCTGCAGGAATGTTGATCCGTACCGAATTATTACTGAACGCATTCTCCTTTTGTGGATAGAAGATGTCGGTCACATTTTCCTTATTGGAAAGCAATGCTCCTTTTTGTTCTTGGCCAAATATGGTGAATTTGAAAACAGAGTTGTTCCCAACGTGATCGGTTACATCAACTTCAACATCGTACGTTTTTCCTGGTTCGATTTTCGTTGTCCCACCATTTTTGATGTTCGGGTAGAGGTCGAGTGTGTTATTGGGAGCGATGTACGTTCTGTAAACGAAATGCTTTTCCGTTTTCCGTTTTTCGTAATCAACATGGCAGTTCACCATTCGTTTTTTCGAGAAAGGGAATTTGTCTATCTGCTGTTGATGAATAATTTCCCCGTTCACTTTTACCGTCATGCCGTAAATGCCGCATACGTTCTGTGCAGCTGAAAATCGGTCAATGGCAGCCACTCCGAAACTCAAAACACCTGCAGCTCTAATTGTATCAACTCCAATGGAATACTTGCCAGTACTACCATTGACCGAAAAGCCTTTTTCAGTCCGAAGCCCCTCGATATGACCGTTGGGCGCGTGATTATAGATCCATAGTTTCTGTAGTTCTGGATGTTTTTCATCACGCACTTTAAAACCATAATTCAGCGGGTTTTCAGGAATTTGTCCGATGGTTTCTCGGATTTCGAAGTGAACATGTGGTCCCCCAGATCCGCCTGAGTTACCGCTTTTTGCGATGAGCTGTCCTTTCTTAATGGGAAACTGAGAAGCCGATAAATTCAAGTCAAGCTCAAAAGATTCTTTGGCGTATTGTTGCTGTTTAACATAGCGCGCTATGTCAGGATTGAAATCGCTGAGATGACCATAAACGGACGTCTTTCCGTTGGGATGTTCGAGGTAGATCGCTTTGCCGAAACCATCGCCAGAAACGAAAATCCTGCTTACGAATCCATCAGCAACGGCATAAACAGGCTTTCCTTCTACGCCCCCGGTTTTAAAGTCAAGACCAGAATGGAAATGATTTCCTCTTATCTCGCCAAAATTGCCCGAAAGAATAAGTTCGCCATCTAACGGATTAGCGTATTCTTGGGCATTTGTTGCCAACGAAAAGAATAGCAGAATGGGTATGATTAAATTTGAGAATCGCATTTAAAGCAAAGTACAAGGATCACACCAAAAGATTCCAAAATCTGACATCTTTAAAGGTATGTTTGTATTTTCAATCTTTCTATGGAAAATCTGAACACTTTCTTAAGTCAGCTGAATAGCAAGGTGGAAAAACTGGTACAGTTGCAAGCCGATCTTCAGTCTGAAAATACTGGTCTGAAGAGAAAAAACGAAGAGTTGGAGCAGTTGGTAAGTGCGCAAAAAAATGCGTTGACGGAACTAGAGGAACAGAATAAAGTTGTTAAAATTGCAAAGGCGGTAACCGATGATGACGAGGACCGTAAGGAGCAGAGGAAGAGGTTGAATGAATTAGTGCGGGAAGTAGACAAGTGTATAGCACTTCTGAATAATTAAGGATCATTCTTGTTGAATGGGAACTCAAGCAATAACAGTAAGAATAGCAGGGAAGAGTTACCCAATGACGGTGGATACACCGCAGGAAGAAGAAACCATAAGGAAGGCGGAGCGGCAGATAAGGGAGAGGTTGAAGATGTATGAGGAGAAATATGCCGTTACGGATGTTAGGGACCTGTTAAGCATGTGTGTGCTGCAATTTGCCACCGAAGCCATGGAGAACGAGGAGCGGGTTGACAATGTAGAACACGATGTGTTGGATAGGTTAAAGGTTATCGGGCAATTGCTCGATTCCACACTTGATAAGTAAGTAGTACGTTCTTTACATAAAATATACGCGAAGGTGTGATTGCCTTCGCAACGATTTCCCGCATAGATCGATCGTTTGTTAAACTCAACGTTTAAAAAATTGAGATTAAGCTCATGGGTGTTAAAGAAAGGCCTCAACTGTACTTCGGTACAGTTTCCGAACTTGTTCGGGACAGTGGAACTCTGATGCGCTCGGCAGTCTCAATCATGTCTTAATTGGAGTTTAATTAAGCCAAGGATCTGTGCGGGTTTTTTTATGAACCAAATTGAAGTAAAAACATGACAATAGTAGTAGGATTAGTGGCGGCTTTGGTCGGTGTAATTCTGGGTGGTGCGGGAATGCTGATGTACAACAAGAAAGTTGTTAGTTCGCAAGCAGAAGCCATCTTGGAGGAAGCGAAAGCCAAAGGAGAAGTTATCCGAGAAAAACGGATTCTTCAGGCCAAAGAAAAGTTTCAGGAGTTGAAGACCAAACACGATAGCGAGGTACAATCTCGGAACAGTAAATTGGTAGAGGCCGAAAATCGCGTTAAGCAAAAAGAAGGCTCTCTCAACAAGAAGTTCGAGGATGTGAAACGCGAGCGGGAGGCTGCATTGCGTGAAACAGATGAGGCCAGGAAAAAACAGGAGAAACTAGATGGCCAGATTGAGGTTTTCAATAAAAAGCTGGAAGAGGTTGAACGCGATCGTCAAAAACAAGTAGAGCAGCTTGAAAAGGTTGCTGGTATGAAAGCCGATGAAGCCAAAGCTCAGTTGGTTGAAGCCTTGAAAGCAGAAGCGCAAACAGCGGCTATGGCTGCCATCAACGAAACAGTTGAAGAGGCAAAACTGCAGGCTGATAAGCAAGCTAAGAAGATCGTGATCCAAACCATTCAGCGCGTAGCAACTGAGCACACGATTGAGAATGCTGTGTCTATTTTCAACATTGAAAGTGACGAGATCAAAGGCCGTATTATCGGTAGAGAAGGACGTAACATCCGTGCGTTAGAAGCAGCTACAGGAATTGAGATCATCGTAGACGATACGCCAGAAGCAATTATCCTTTCAGGTTTTGATCCTGTTAAGCGCGAAACAGCTCGTTTGGCACTGCATCAATTAGTTACGGATGGTAGAATCCATCCTGCTCGAATTGAGGAGGTGGTAGCCAAGACCAAGAAGCGGTTGGAAGAAGAGATCATCGAGATAGGTAAACGTACCGCTATAGATCTTGGAATCCACGGTCTTCACCCGGAACTGACCAGAATGGTTGGACGTATGAAGTATCGCTCTTCCTACGGGCAGAACCTGCTTCAGCATAGCCGCGAGGTTGCAAACATGTGTTCCATCATGGCTGCGGAACTGGGCTTGGACCCGAAGAAAGCGAAACGTGCGGGCTTGCTTCACGATATTGGAAAAGTTCCAGATGAGGAGCCGGAATTGCCACACGCCATTTTGGGTATGAAGTTGGCTGAGAAATATGGAGAGAAACCAGACATCTGCAACGCCATTGGTGCTCACCACGATGAGATTGAGATGACCACCATGATCTCTCCGATCATTCAGGTATGTGATGCCATTTCTGGAGCAAGACCTGGAGCAAGACGAGAGATCGTTGAAAGCTACATCAAGCGTATAAACGAGCTTGAAGCGCTAGCATTGGCTTACCCGGGCGTTACCAAAACATATGCTATTCAGGCGGGTCGAGAGCTACGTGTGATTGTTGAAAGTGAGAAGGTAACAGATGCACAGTCAGATCAATTGGCCATGGATATCTCCATGAAGATTCAGGATGAAATGACTTATCCGGGTCAGGTGAGAGTGACAGTAATTCGTGAGAAGCGAGCAGTTGCTTACGCCAAGTAATTTATGATTGGCTTTTTTGCCAATTACATAATGAAGGGCTTGCTTTGGCAAGCCCTTTTTTGTTACAACAGTTTCAGCAGTTTCGAGTCTGTCTTTCGAATCTCGAAATACGGTGTTTGTTTGGCTCCAAAGGACCGAAAGAAGCGCTCCACAGGTTCGATCATACTTCCTTCAAAATTGAACTTAATAGTAACGCCAGAAGCAAATAGAATGGCTGTCCACATAAGCAGACTCATGGCACCCGAGTTTTTGTTGTAAGGGTCTGCTGCGCCTGCCAGATAATAGGCCGAATCTTCGTCCCAAACGAGTAGGAGAGAGGCTACAGCCTTTTGGTCTGAATCGTATGCAACCCATGCTTTACAAGCATCTTTGGCCTTCAGTTTCTCAAATACACGGTCGAAATAGGCAGCATTATAATTGACCTCGTTACCTTTTTCTGCGTAATCCTTTAGTTTCAGTTCGTGTAGGATTCTCACATCATTGCAATCCGACATGCTGAGACTTTTTTGAGCTTTGGCTATCTCTCTTCTGATATTGCCTTGGAGGTTCTGGTAAAGGGCATCGGGATCTGTTAGATCGTCAATTACGTATGTGTACCTGGTCGATTGTTCAAATCCATTCCAATAGAATGGCAGCCAATTGCTTACTTCCGGGTGGAAATATTGAATGAACTTATCTGTTTTGGGAAGCTGTGCAATCAACTGCTCAAACATCTTCTTTTCAAACGAAAGTCGTGTAGATTCCTTTTGCCCTTCCGGATAATGAAGCCATGGCCCCATGTAAGGAGTTAGTGGAGGAATTGTAATGATATCGAACTGTAATTTCTGTTTTTTGAAATAGGGCATAAACGCCTGAACTTCATGTTCTGTGCTCACCACCGCCACATCCCATTGTTCTGGTTTGGCAACGATTTCCATCCAATCGTATTGGAGAAACAGGGGAATATCTGTGCGTTTATTACACCATGCTCGATAAACCTCCTTGTTGGTCATTGCTGTGATACGGGAATTTCTGCTACTTATTGCTTGAACTTAGCATTCGAATAAGCTTTGAGACTTCATCCATTTTCTTGTATTTCCCAGATCGCTGATAGCATGCCTTTAATTCCACCAACATACGTTGAACGATTTCCACGTTACTCATCGGTTTAAGTTCTGGCGTGGGTGTCTCAACCTGCAACTTCTCCATGTAACGTTCCAATTCGCCTCTTCCAAATACAGCTCCTTTACTATATGGGTTAATGTAGAACAAGAGTTCGTTGCCTGTGTGGTTGTAAACATCGCGATAGCCGAGTATGAAATGATGTGGTAGGTCGATCCCAACAATCGGAAGGTCCAGCATATCGGCCAAAACTTTATACAGAATACCTAAGGTCATTGGGCTGCCAGAATGGTTATCCAACAGATTGTTCAGAAAGAAACTCTGTTCAGAAGTATGGTACTTAGTGTACGGTCTGAATTGGTGTACGTCATAAAGGATATGATTGATGACACGTACTTTTTCCAGTGATGTGAGGTTATCGTTAAGTTCTATCCAAACATCGCGATGGAGTACCAAAAGTTGTTTGCGTATCGCTTCGAAATCGATATCAGGATACTGAAACGTAGCCGCGATGAGTGCTCCGGTTGCCAGATCATCTGTCTGTGTGGCTTTCCAATCTATCAATGCTTTGCACGCGGCTTCAAATTCAATCTCTTCAATGATCTGAATGATTCTCTCCTGAATCGCATTCTGACCTACAGTTTCCCATTCACTTTCTAGAACCGGAATGACCGTTTTACCGAAAGAGACCAGTTTTCCGTGAACGTTCTCATAAACATCCGAATCTGGGTCATCCAGTAACCGTATCAGTGCATGTAATTGAGAATTGGAATGTGGGAGTCTCATCGTTCGCAAATTACGATCGAGATCACTCCTCGTAAGGGGTTGATAATCACAGTTTTCAGCACGACAATGTTAATTATCGATCAATTGATTCATTATCTTGACCAACTCAAGATTTTCATCGATCAATGAAGGTTTGGAACTCATTTCCGATGTTGAGGATAATTCTCCCATTCCTACTTGGAGTGGTGGTTTCTGCTTTTTCGGTTGAATGGATAATATGGAAGGAAGGAGCAATTCAGTTCGTTTCCTGCACGCTCATCGCGGTTTTTACTATCTTTTGTATGATTGCCATTCTGCACAGAAAACAACATCACTTCGGATGGGCGCTTTCTGTAATCATGTTTACGCTTGGGTCGGGTTTAGCGTTGTCTGTATCTCAGAATGTATACCCTGATGGAATCTCGTCAGGGGGGCTCGTTGGAGAATCGCTCGAATATTTGATTGAGGTTATTGAAGAGCCGCAAGTGAAAGACAATTCAGTTAAGGTTGTAGCAACTGTTTCCGATCTGAATGTTGAGCATACTGGCAAGGTTTTGTTCTATTTCAATAAAGATTCCACCAGCGAGCGAATCAAATACGGACAGCAATTGTTGGTGAGTGCTGTTTTACACGAGGTAGAAAATCTTGGGAATCCCAATGAGTTCAACTACAAAAGATACTTGAGATTCCATGGAATTTCACATCGGGCGCATATAAAGTCTGGTGCATTCAAGTTACTCGCCAACGGAAACCCTGGGTTGCGGGGGTGGATGTATGATTTGCGTTCACAACTCATTCAGAAATTTCGAGATAGCGGACTGGAAGACGAAGAGTTATCCGTTGCTTCGGCACTCATTTTGGGATATAGAACAGAGTTGGATCGCGAACTCATGTCGGCTTATGCTGGTGCAGGAGCCACTCATGTTCTTGCAGTATCCGGTCTTCATGTAGGTATCGTTTATGTAATTCTCAACACCTTACTTAAGTTCTTAGATAGGAGGAAATATGGAAGGTTCATTAAAACCTTGCTGCTGATATTTGCGCTTTTCGGCTATGCAGGACTCACGGGTTTATCTGCATCTGTGTTTCGTGCTGCAACCATGTTCACCTTTGTTGCAATTGGAAAGGCATTTAGTCGGGATACCAATATATTCAACACGCTAGGTGTTTCAGCGTTTGTGCTCGTGGCTATTGATCCGATGATCATCATGCAGGTCGGCTTTCAGCTTTCCTATCTTGCAGTTATTGGAATTGTGCTGATCCAGCCTATGCTCTTTAATCTCTGGGCTAGCGAAAACAGATACCTGGATTGGGCCTGGTCCATAACCTGTGTTTCCATAGCAGCGCAAATTGCCACCGCACCGCTTGGACTTCTCTATTTCCATCAATTTCCCAATTTGTTTCTGGTGTCCAACCTGTTGGTTATACCCGCTGCAGCTGTAATTCTCTATTTGGGTTTTGCGCTTTTCGTGTTCTCTTTTTGGAAACCAACATTGTTGTACTTCGGTTTTCTACTCAAAACTGTGATATCCTCACTCAACCAAATCGTAGTATGGATAGAACAGATTCCTTACTCTGTTCTTTCGGGTATTGATATTTCCACAGTTGAATCGTTAATGATCTACGCGATTATAGCTGGCGTACTCGTGTTCATCGTTCATAAACAACGACTTGCGTTCTATTCCATTTTAGTGGTTGGAATAGTGTTTATGGCAATGCAGTGTTTGGAAGTGTATGAACAGCAGAACCAAAAGTTTCTTACCGTCTATAATGTGAGAGGGGAAACGGCCGTAGCTCTTTTCAATGGAACAGATGTCACTTTCATGTCAAGCACAGAGTTCTATGAAAATGAACAGGCCATGCTTTTTCATGTCAGGCACCATTGGTGGAGATTAGGAATTGAAAATGAGAGATTCATTCCACTTAATGCTGAAACGAATAACCGAAGTCTTGGCTTCGGAGATGACCAGTTTGCTATTCTCGATTTAGGGAAGCAGGAGAATGGAGTAGAGGTAAATATCTTAGGCAATGATGGTCTCGTTGTAATTCTAAATTCCATTGATTGGAATCTTATTGATAAGTTAAGCAGCGACTCCGTTAGTGATTTCGTTGTCTCCAATAGATTCGGACCAAGAGTAACTCAAAAACTGAAGGATTATCGAAGTACCACCTTTGTTGCGGAGCAAGGAGCATTAATTTTCAGATAATAAAAAAGGACCCAATTTGGGTCCTTTTTTATTGTTGTCGATACACGATTATGGTTCGTGAACACGAAGCTTACTACCTGAATCAGAATCGATTTTTAGTAAGTCAGCTATGTTACCCAATACCCGTATATGAAATACATCTCCTATTACTCCTCCCGTAATCAATGGGGTATTTCCTCCTATCGGGGAAGCAGGGATGATCACATCCGATGTGGCATCTGGAACACCGCAGTCCCAATTGGTAGGATCTTGCCAAAATTGATCAGTCATTCCTGTCCATGTAAATGATGGTGATGTTATAGGAGTAGATGTACCAACGGTTGCGCTGCTAGATGCTGTACAAGCGTTATCGTCTGCTACGGTTACATTATACACTCCAGGAGAAAGTCCAGTAAGGTCTTCATTGTTGGATGAAAAACCAGCAGGTCCAGCCCAGTTGTACAGATAAGCAGGCGCAGGCGTAATAGGCGTTCCTCCAGATACGGTGATTTCCAATTCACCATTATTAGTTACATAGCACCATGTATCTGTTATATCGATATTGTCGATTGTCAATACAGTTGGTTCAGCAATAGGAATGTTTGATTCATTCTCATTGCACTCTGCAACGTCCCAAACAGAAACAGTATAAGTACCAGGAGGTAAATCACAGAATTGGTTGTCTGGCAGTTGTTCAGATCCAAATGTTACTGTTGGCTCTGGGCTAACCAGCTTTCTAACACGAACGTTTCTAATTCTGTGTTCATTATTCGCACCGCCAGTTCTACATCCAAAACCAAAATAGTCGCCAACGTTATCGTTTGGCAGGTTGGTTCTTTCTAATCTCATTACACCGTCTAGATACATTCTACCTGTGGTGTTGAACTGTTCGATTCTTCCTGTTCTCCAAGTAGCGTTATCGTGGTTAGCTTCGAAATTAGTTCCATAAGTAACACCATTGTGTTTTATTTGGTGCTCATTTTGCCAAGTGTCGTACGCAAATACATAACCACCATGGTTTTGATCTTCACTGATATATCCGTTTCCTGGGTTATCTGCGTCTGAATAGAGCCACAGTCCATCTGCACCGTTTCCTCCACCAATCCAGAACTCAAAGTCAGTAACGTAGCCGTTACCACCAGTGGATATGTTTTGGACTCTTCTAAGCTGACCTGATTGAGAATTAAAAGCTTGAGTCAAGCGTACAAACTGATGGTCAATGTAGGTTGCGTTGTTGATAAGCGCACCAGAAGGAGTTCCTTGCATATCTTCATACCACCAGAATGTGTTGTCAGGGTCACTCTGAGAAGATAACGCAGGGTTTCCATAAGTCATGTACAGAGTAGTCCCACCCGTTGGAACATTCGGAACCTTTACATACACTACCGCATTATTTGAAAGGCTGTAACTCTCTATGTAGTAGGGTAGAATGTCTCCAAGGTTTCCAGGTGTACCATCATAAAATCTCAGATCAGCAAAATCTGCTCTCATCTGTCCCGTATAGGCCACCGTCATTTTGACTTGGTAATCCGTTAAAGTTTGATTTGGAACAACGTTGTTGCTGACAGTTAACTCTTTCATCCTACCATCATACACTCTGATTTCTCCGTTTGGTCCTTCGATTAAATATGGGGCTTCTCCAGAAGTTGGCACGACTGAAATGCATCCGTCATCATCGCCATTACAAACTACATCGGTAGGCGTGTTTGTTGAAACTAAATCTGATACATACACGGTCATTTCATCGTCAATCGTACAAATACCAACCATCTCTACTTGAAGTGTATAGGTGATATCGTTAGTAAGACCACTAACAGTTGGATTCAAGATATTAGGATTACTTAGTCCAGTGGAAGGAGACCAAGTATAGTTGATTGTCGTTAGGTCATAAGGAGGCTGAAACAAATACGCAGAGTTTGTTTCCGTCCAATTCCCTTGGCTGTTATGCGAAGTCGTTGCTAAGGAACCGGTGGCGTTCTCAATTCCTTGAGTATTACCACCACCGTCAGCATTTACGGCATCATTATGTATCTCAATATTGTTCGTGGATTCGTAAAGTTGAATCTGACCAGTAACTGGATTACCTCCACCAAAATGTTGGATATTCGAATATTCAACAACAAAAATTCGGTTAGGGGCTGTTCCAAATACGCCATATTGTATAGTACCACCATTGTTAGGATTTAAGTCTTCCCAACAGAGTGCTATAATATTATTAGGTGCTCCTCCATTAGGAACGAATTGTCCCGTGCAGCAACCACTATTGGCATCGTTATTAAATGTTATGAAACCATTTGAGGAGATTCGTACGTTACTGTACGTGTTTCCGTAGAACGTAAACGGGAAGCCAATGCCGACAAACCCACTTACTTGATCATCTCCTAGTGAAACAGGTGTCCAAGAAGGGGATCTTGGAACATAATCAATCGATGACAGGGCGTAATTGCTGCTTCCACCTCCAGCTACCGTAACTGCATTGACATCGAGTTGAGCATTCATTGTGAAACTAGTCCCCGCACATATGTACCTGTCAATACCTGCATTGGCATCAAACGGACCTCCAATGGTTTCTTCAAATGGTATCTCACAACCATTATTATCTCTGACTATAATTGGGTAGTCACCACTTCCCAGATTAGAAAAAACGTTTGTTCCTGAGAAACCACCACCGTTAAAAGAGTAAGTGAAGCCAGGCGAGCCCCCACTTGCATTAACAGTGATTTGACCATCCGTACCTGTACAATTGGTGTTGTTTACTACAGTTGTAGAAACGGTAATAATTGGTGGTTCTGATATGGTATATGGCCCCACATTAGTGGTACATCCAAATCTGTCTGTAATTGTTATGTTATACGTTCCAGCTACTACGTTAAAAGTTGCCGTTTCCCCAATTGCATTTGTAGTGTCCTTGTATGATTTAACTCCGCTAGCAACATCAATTGCATATGAGGCGGTCCCACCAGAAGTTACAGTTACAGTAACCTGACCATCTTCAGCACCGTTACAGTTTGCGTCTGCCGCGGTAACAGTAACTACCGGTAAACTTGGAGGGTCGATTACAACAGGATTGCCAACATAGCTCGTTGTGCAGTTGTTGTCATCTATTACAATAACATTGTAGCTTCCAGCTCCCAAATTGGTTTGAGTATTGAAAGCAACATAAGAACTTCCGTTGTCGTATGAATATTGGAATGGGGAATTCCCAACTGCATTCACAGAGATGACGCCATTATCGTTACTGCAGTCAGTTACATTGGTAGAGGTGATCGAACTTATAGTTGGAGGGCTATTCCATGTAATGATTCGAGAATCGCTGAAACTTAATGCAGAACACGCCCCAGTTCCATTAACCGTCAAAGTAGCCAAAATCTGACCAGCGCCAATCGCTGGTGTGAATGCTGCGGAAGGTGCTGAAACTCCTTGGTTCCAAGCACCCACAGATGGGTCGAAATTCGACCAAGAATAACTACTGATATTTGAAGTACTAGCACCAGTCATGGTAATGGTTCCTGCTCCAGAGCAGACATCAATATCACTCCCGGCATCAACCGTTGGTCCAGGACTCCAGGTAATAAGTCTTGTTGCAGTAGGATTCGTGCCTAGACATGCTCCAGATCCTGTAACCGTTAGTGTCGAAGTGAAAGAACCAGAAGGTGTTGAAGGAGTGAACACCCATTGGCTTGGGTCTGTTGGATGAGTAGTGGTCCAAGTTCCATTAGGATTACCGCTCCAGCTTATGGAACTATAGGTTCCCGATGCAACAGCTCCGACCATGATATGAGGAGCGTTGCCACAAGTAGTGGTAGCAGCACCAGCAATGGCTACAGGCGTTTCAGACCAATCTATGGTTCTTGTATCACTGAATGATTCAGTGGAACAAGCTCCGTTTCCGTTGACAGTAAGCTGAGCCAAGAACGAACCACTATTGCCTATTGGAGTGAAGTTTGCTGCGGATACAGAACCAGCTTGGCTCCAAGATCCAAATGTTGGGTCACCCCCAGACCAGGTGTAGCCGCTAATATTAGAAGCACTCGCTCCAGTCATTGCAATAGCTCCAGAACCGTAACAAACATCTAAGTCAGTTCCTGCATTTAGAATTGGGAGTGGGTCAAAGGTGATTGTAACATAATCGTAATCGATTGTACTGCCGCAGATAGAACCGGAGCCAGTAACGGCAAGTTCGAGAATGGCAGTACCAGCACTAGTTGGCGTGTAAACCCATAGGCTTGGATTGGTAGGGGGGGAGGTTGTAAACGATCCTTTAGCCGTACCTCCAGTTTGTGTCCATGCAATCGCTGATGCAGGACCTCCACTGATAGAGGCTCCACTCATGCTTTGGGCGGTTCCTTCACATGCAGAATAGTCTGAACCTGCATTGGCAACAGGTGGGTTGGCCCAATTGACAGTCATAATCGCACTGGCATCGTTTCCATTGTCTTCGCATCCACCATTTCCATCGGATACAATTTCCAGAGAGTATTGTCCACTTGTTGTTGTTGGGTCAAATGTTGGCGAAACGGTGGCTCCTCCTGATGTAATAGATGCTGTACCACTTACCGATGTTAAATTCCAAGTTAAATCTCCGTTACCCGAAGCAGATGCACCACTAATAGTAAATGGCGCATCACCAGTACAACTGTTTTGAGGTGAGGTTGTGCTAACACTAGGAGCTTCGTCCCAAGTAAACACAAGGTCATCAGTGATGTTCGAACCAGAACATGCTGCAGGAGGAACAGAGGTTAATCGGAATGTCAAACTTCCAGAAGCAGAAGTCGGGGTGAATCCCCAAGTTGTTGGGTCGCTTCCGCTACCTGTGATAATGATACCAGTTCCTGTACCACCTTGGTTTGTCCAGGAAACGGTAGACCCAGAAGATGCTGACGAACCTGTAAATGATACAGCAGCATTTCCGCATTGAGTTATGTCTGGCCCTGCAGTAGCAGTAGGTGATGCAGACCATTCAAATACCATTTGATCTGAGGTGTTAGCACAACCACCTGTTCCAGTTACATTCAGAGTCATAGTTACTTGACCTGTTCCCGAAGTAGGAGTAATCGTTGGTCCATTTAGAGACCCAGTGCCACTAACTGTGGCCGTACCAGCGTCAACATTAAAAGTCCAGTTGTTTAGTGTGCCTGAGCCGCTAATAGTTGCCCCGCTGATGGTAAACGGGTTAGTATTACACTGAGATTGGTCCACACCTGCATTTGCCGTTGGAGGAGTATTTACAGTTACCAATTGGCTCCAACAGCCTGTTGTGTTTGTACATGCATTTGCTCCAGAAGCAACCCTGCGCACATAATAAGTTGTATTTGAGGACGGAGAAACGGTAATAGACGCGCCTGTTCCCAGTAAGGAACCACTTCCGCAGCCCCCAGCATACCATTGATAAGTCGCACCACTTCCATTCGAGCCACCTGTCGCAGTCAGCGTGGTGCTACCGCCACATATCGAGGTTGTTCCACTTATGCCAGTTGGGGCAGTAGGAGGTGTGTTGGTGGTTAACACGTAAGTGTCGGTAGCAGTTTGTCCGCATGCATGTGTCACGGTTAAAGTGTAGGTTCCAGCCGCTGCGTTAGCACGACTCATACTAGCTCCACTTGCTGTATAGCCTCCAGGACCAGACCAACTAAATGAAAAAGGACCATAGTTAGAGGAACCAGTTGCGTCTAGGTTTAATGTAGAACCAGCACATAAAGTGCCAGACGCACCTTGGTTGATACTTGCTGATACGGTTGGAGTAATTGACTCTGTCCATAAGGTGACTCGGTTACCTCCTCCTCCTTCAAAATATTCCAGAACTAGGTTGACATTTCCATTCAGATAAACGTAGGGAGTATAGTGGTCATCTCCCCAACCTTGGCCATACCACCATTCGCCAAGCCACGTAGCTCCACCATCAATACTTATTCGATGTCCATCATCACCACGTAGTCGGAACCGATAAATACCACACGGGAAGTTTCTGGTATTTTTATATCGAACTGAAAAAGTCTCTGTATAAACCTGACAACCATTGGTGCTGTATTGTGCGTAATCTCCCCCAAATGTTTGATCAAAATCGTTTGCTTCTGTTACATAACCAGCATACTCTGTGAAATTGTCATTGTGATAAACGTAACCTAGCCATTGATTGGATCCATATGATGTCTGATCGCCCAAAGGCGTGCAACAATCTACGTTAAGAGCAAAACCGGGCGCAGTTACCGATCCATCGGTTGTAAATCGAACCGTTAATGCACCGTTTGCTGCGGTAGAAACTATTGTTGGGATTGTTTGGTTTCCTGATCCTGACCAAATTAGAGATCCCGTTCCTGTTCCGTTGTAGATGTACACGAAATCGCAACAGCCCTCTGTATTGATTGAACCAGAGAGAATTACCTTTCCTCCTGGAGTTGTCGGATTTAATACGGTATAACCGTCCGAGCTATTGAGATAGTCAGCAGACGGTCCCATATAATCGTAAATAGTGCTACTACATGTGGTTACAGAACCTGGAGAATAGAGTGTTCCTGCAGACAACCAGTTATTCATGTTTGCGGCACCATAAGAGCCACCTCCATATTCCCTAAATCGAATCTCAACTTGAGATGTTCCATCCAAATAACCGGTCCATATACCATAATCAGTTCCGCAACAACCTCCAGAATAAATCAAGCTACCATTGACATAAAGTAGGTAATCATCATCCCTACCTACATCAATGCTGTAGAATCCAGCAGGAAATCCCTGACGTTTATATATGAACGAGTGATTGTCATTACCTACTGGACATCCCAAATAGCCTGAAGCACTTGAAGGCGTTCCGCCAGTTCCCCATCTGTTAGCCGAGTTAAAACTCAGATTGTTTTCAACATAATAGCCGCTATAGGTGTTAAAGTTGTTGCCATCGTATACGTAAACGTTCCAAGTGTTACTACCAAACACAGCAGGATTTCCTTGAACGCTGCATGGTGGTGTAGGCAAACTGATCAGTTGAATCTGAACAGTCATACAGGTAGTCTGAGATCCACAGAAATACCGGTTCAGAACAGAATATAAGTTTCCTCCAGGAGAAGTAAAAGTTACTTGAGACTGTAAGCCACAGAAATCATCGTTATAGCCTATGTATCCGCAACCTGTAGTATATATCGAAAGTTGGGTGTCAAAATCTGTGTCACCACATGTAAAAACACGGTATACCGCACCAGCAACTGTGTTGAAAATAGTTGATCTTTCTTCACCCCATTGACAAGTAGTAATTGTTCCTGTCTGACCTGGAACCCACCCTGCAACATTTATGCTTGCATAATTCGAGGCGTTACAATCGCACTGCGCGTTGACTTCGGTCTGAAAAACGATTGAGGTAAGTAGTACGAAGAATAAACTTATAAATCTGGTCATTTCTTAAAATCATGCCATTTATACAACAGGGTTGGATGTTCATACTTGAACACTAACAAGAGCTACTATTTAGTCAAACTCTTGTTTTTCTCTTGAATAGCCTTTTGGTCTAATTCCTTCTGCTCATCGCTTCGTTGATCTGAAATCAATCTCCCCATTTCTATGGAAAACGCCTGGAACTTTGATTGCAGCTCAGAATACTGAATTGCAGAATCATCAAGCCTTCTGGTAAGGTGCTCAATCAACCCTTGTTGTTCCTTAATCGCTTCAAGCAGGACAGGAACCATGTGGCTGTACTGAACTGATTTGTAACCTTCGTCATTCGTATTCACCAATTCAGGGTAAATTTTCTCCAAATCTTGAGCAATGAAACCTATTTCCGTTTGAGAACCAAACGATCGTTCTGGGAATTCGTTTTGTCGCCAATTGTAAGTCACACCTTGAATTTTCAGAACGTTTTCTAAAGCACCATTTAATTTTTCGATGTTTTTCTTATACCGTGCGTCAGAAAGTTCTTCAATGCCATAAGAGTTGAATTTTCCGGTGTTATCCAAGCGTTTCCAGAAGCATCAACACAGCATTCTTCCGTTCCGTTCTGTGCCAAAATCATCAGATTCCCACTTGCTGCGTCCACATCCAATTTAGCATCGTAACGCGTCACCTATAACAAACATTACCTGCAGAAAGTATAGTAAGTCTTGAATCGGTATCTTTGCATCTACTGCAGTGTTATCTGCAGAGTTTCATCAAGAAGTGTAGTTTGCCGCGGCTAAAATCGGAAGTCCTTTCATAGTAGATTCCGTTTTCACGTTGTTTCCATTATCCATATTACTGAACCCAATTCCAACACCAGTTTGACCTGAATTAATGGCTCCTTCATTTCTTATTAACAAGGGAAAACTTTGCCTGAATTTGATTGACACTAACGTGAAGCTTTTGAGCTGCAGTCGCTGTCTAATCCCTACATTTCCATTGACTAGAAGACCATCATTCCTGCTATATTGACAGCACCATCCGTAGCATTAATAGTCCTTCCTAATTCATATCTGCGTTTCCATCGTAAGCTCTGCCTGCTAAGCCACATCTGCAGCAGAAATAGAGGTTGGGTCAGTTCAAACCATTGTACCATCGCCAGAGGATACCGGCACAAAACCTGCCAAGCTGCTGTACCTCCTCGCATTCTAATTATGCCATCAACATCAAGGTCGGTGTTGGCGCACCAATGCCGATACCAATCCTATCTAGAATCTGCATCAAGGAAAAACATGTTTGGGTCATTTAAAGATTCAACTTCTAAAGTTTCTATCGTTGCCTACTTCGTTAAATACAACATCACCATCGCCAAGGAATCGCATGATTAACGCTTCCATTGTTATACACTTGAATTCGACCATCATCTTCCACCTATTCCAGCATCAGAAATGTCAACTAGCACCGTGCCTGATGTACTTCCTGTCTCCGAACGTCACATCTGCCCCCGAAAAAGCATTCCATCATTGTCGCTGATTTCGAAATGATTCACCCACCATCTTGTACTATAAAGTCGCCTGTGCTGTTAAGGTTGAAAACCGTATCAAAAGGTTCTGAGCGATCGTTGTAGCCTCAGCTGGTCAACGGTCCACCAAGTTGAACTCTGTCCAGCGCGACATCCATCATTCAATCCATTGTTTGCGGCTACATCTAAGTCGATTGCGGTAGCATTACCACTATTTACCAAAGCGTCACCCGCATTCACTGACTGAACCCCAGCAGCACCCCAGATAGGGTCAACTCCCCATCCTTGAGAAACCAATACCTTAATATCGTACCAAGGAACCGTTCAGTTGGAAGTCGCCAGTAAGATTCACGTTCCGTCAAAATATCCGCAATGTGTTCCGCCCGCACCATACACGGCATAGGAATTGCTGCCTGAAGTATGGTAGCTTCAAATAACCATTTGTTTCAGTTGGAGTGACGGTTCTACCTCTAATCGCATAGTATGATTGAGCAGTACTGGTGGATGCCTGCTTCCGAAAATAGGCAGCGCTCGCGAATTAGCGGTGTAAGAATGAATCCCGTATTTAGTACAAAGCAATCTAGATACCTTACATAAATTCCCTGTGTTCCACTATTTGCCAATACACTCAATTTGAAACTGATCAGAGTTAAAGTTACTGGCTGTTTGACCCGCGACAGTTAGTCCACCAGCACCTTGAATATCAACTACACCAGCGTCAGCATTGATGAAAAATTCCGCCATCGTAAGCGTCAGTATCTGCTGACACAGCCGGAATGCTTCTGTAATGTTTGGAATTTCTTGCCAGTTTGTACCATCCCAGTACCACAACTGTCTGTTGTTGTATCATACTAATTATCAGACCATCATCAGACCCATTGGTCGGAGTTATCGAAGTGTGGTCATTACGCGAGGCAACAGAACTCCTTTCGTAGTCTGAAGAAAGTCATCAAGAACTGCCTGAGCATCAGCAGGGTCGCCATTGCCATTGATAGCTACTTTGACCGCCCGAAACTATTGTTCAGGTTCGAAAGAAGGATAATTGAGATGATAATCAGTGATTTAGAAAAGTTGAAATTTTTCTCATGCTCTTTTATTGTGTGGCTAAACGTATTCCAAGAAAATTTATCGATCAGAAAGTATTATTGAACGAACACAAAAATAGTATACCTATTCTGAATTGAACCTGAATGGTAAACTGTATTAAGTGCTTTTTAAATTTCAAATTACTATATTGCACAGATTTAATTACTTTTCGACTTGTAAATCAATGTCCAAAAGATAAACTTTTAGTCCGATCCACTCTCTGGAGTTGAATGAGAAGAGGTATCTCAAACTTCAATCTTCCGTTCGAAGAAGGGAGAGCAATCTCGTGCGCTTGTTTCATTGGTTATGCTGATGCAAAGGGAGTTTGATGAGGGGAAGAGTTACAGGTTCCAAGTGAAAAGTTTCTCGATCAGCTTGGTTGTTACCCAGAACCATCTCTATTGATTCCATTTTGAGAGGCATGCGACTTTATCATCTGAAAAGACCTCTTGAGTTCAGATTCATAGGGCATGCTTCCTAAGATGTCAATTTTGTAATGAGAAAGTTACCAGAACAATCTGAAGTTATGTTATGAAAAGTTCAGAAAAGGGCTTTGAGCAAGAATGATTACTTCTCATTATTTTAAGTGTCCCTTTTGGATTGGGAATCAAGTTGCTTTCTGAAGGGGCTTTCTTATGTGGGTAAAGAAGATGAACAGGACATTGACCAATTGTCAGAAGAGTAATATGAGATCTTGGGTGCTTTGCAGAACGAATGGAGTATATCGATCTGCAATCAAACATCTTCAACAACTATTATAAGATAGAGTAGAAAAAGGAACAACACAGGGTATAAACGAACGACGTATCATTAACCAGTCTTGCTCTAAAAGACCCTAATCGAGCGCTTACCTTCCTGTCTCTAAATGCTGTTACCTTTAATATACATGCGCAATACAATAAGATAAACGGTACTGGGAAAAGGCCTATGAGTATCGTATGCAGCTCTTAGAATTGTTAAGGCTGATTTCGGAGAACCAGTTTCAATAAGGGATGTCAATAAGAGATACCTCTGTTGCCCTGAAACAACTTGATTCCCATCAGTGTAAAGTTGCGTAAATGTAATTGTAAGGAAGGGAGTTGATTGTGAAAAATGGAGTCTATTGGAAAAACAGTTCCTGAAACCATTTCTCGGAAAAGAAATGAGGAGTGAGGATGATCTTTATGCAGGCATCTAATGCCAAGTTGGCTGTTTATGCACGACTAGGCATGAAGGGGAGGGATTGAACCAGGGAAAAGTTGGGTTCGATGAAACTGAATCCAGCCAATTACCACAGGGGAAGTACGCATTACTACATCCATTTCAATATTTCTATTTTTACTGTTGGTAAGTTCTTCCAGGTGAGATCTGCTGGCTGAATTTCTGTCTCTTAATGATACAGATATTAAAACGGCAGAGCATCTACAATGCATCAACTAGAATTCCTAGTCTTTGCCGTGTCTGGAATTGGGTGGTGTTCAACTTTTAGATTATCTCGCACGATCAACTCATCGTTTCTGAACAAACTTGGAAAGTCTATACAAGCTCTGAAGAGGTCATGTTATCCTTTTGCGAAGAAGTTCTAAGAACATCGGCTACGATTTGACATGGAATGCACGTGAATCTTAAGAACTGCATCTTTTAGAAGCTGGGTATGAGCCAAGGAAAAGCGCTTTGTCAACTATTGACCATCGCATGGGTTGATTCTAAAATATCTGAGCGACCTTTGGACGAAGTTCTAAAGGAGAAAAATAATGGTTGAGGATAGACTTACAATCGCTGAACTTTTTGACGAAGTTCTGATGAAACTTGTAATAAGTGAGGAATCAATTGCACTTATAGAGGTTTCACCATCACCTGACCGCATTGGTAGAACAAATGAAACGGTCTATGGTGTAAACACAGGCTTCGGTTCGTTAAGCAATATTCGTATCGATAAGATGATGGATTGCATCAACCTAATCCAACCTGATTCTGTCGCATGCTTGCGGCACCGGGAAAAGAGTTCCGGATAATATAGTGCGAGCCATGCTTGCCTCAAGGTCAGAAATATGCCTCTTACGGCAACAGTGGGGTACAAAAAGAAACCGTAAATTAGGCTTGTTTGAACATCACTTCAATGAAGATGTACTCCTCCGGTAGTTTATACACAAGGCTGCTTGGAGCAAGTGGAGACCTTGCGCCTCTTGCTCACTTGTGTTTGCCATTGATAGGCGAAGGAATCGTGAAATTAGCTGGAAAAGAAGTTCAAGCAAAAGAAGCCTTGGAATCATTGGGCTGGAAGCCTTTGCAACTCAAAATGAAGGAAGGCTTAGCGCTATTGAATGGAACTCAGTTCATGTCTGCTTATGGCGCTTATTGCGTGTTTCATGCCGAGCGATTAGCGTTTATTGCAGATCTTGTAGGTGCAATTGCTTTAGACGCATATGGAGGTTTGACCGATCCCTTCGATCCTCTAGTTCATGCTGTTCGACCTCATCCAGGACAGATAGAATCGGCAAGAAGACTTCGAGAATTGCTATTGCATAGCCCGTTGGCAAACGAATCGAAAGAACATATTCAAGATCCGTACTCCTTTCGGTGTATGCCGCAGGTACATGGCGCAAGTATAGATGCCATCGAACATGTTAAAATGGTGGTTGAGAGAGAGTTGAATTCGGTCTCTGACAACCCGCTCATCTTTCCCGAAGAGGATAAAGTGATTTCGGCAGGGAATTTTCATGGTCAGCCCCTCGCCATTAATTACGATTACTTGGCTATTGCTCTTTCCGAATTGGCCAACATTTCAGAGCGCAGAACTTTCCAGTTGATCATGGGTAAGAACGGGTTGCCAGTTTATCTCGTTAAAAAACCAGGTCTTCACTCAGGCTTCATGATTCCTCAGTATACTTCTGCAGGAATTGTTAGTCAGAATAAGCAGTTGTGCAGTCCGGCATCTGTAGACAGTATTGTTAGTTCCAATGGTCAGGAAGATCACGTAAGCATGGGGGCAAACGCAGCCACCAAATTATATGAAGTGGTTGAAAACGTGTATCAGGTTCTCGCTATCGAACTTTTTACTGCAGCACAAGCGTTGGACTTTCGTAGACCGAAGAAGAGTTCACCTATAATTGAGTTATTCTTAGAAGAGTACAGGAAGGTGGTTCCTTTTCTTCATGAAGATGAGCAGATGCATCCACACATGGTCAATACAAAGGATTACCTAATGAAGGTGGATCTTCCTGTAGTGTGATCAGAAGTTGTCGGGATCGTTTCCCATAAACACGTACTGAACCAGATTTGCACCCATTTGTAGCGCTTTCTGATGTGCTTCGTTCGAATCGCCATGAACTTCCGGACTTTCCCACCCATCGCCTAGATCGCATTCGTAGCTGTAGAATAGAACGAGTCGTCCGTTATGAATAATACCTAATCCTTGAGGACGCTTGTCATCATGTTCATGGATTTTAGGCAAACCATTTTTGAATTCGTATTGCTGATGGTAAATTGGGTGCGAGAATGGTAATTCCACCAATTCGTATTCAGGAAACAGTTTTTTCAATTCCGTTCTCACAAACTGATCCATGCCATAGTTATCATCAATATGAAGAAATCCGCCAGATAAGAGATACTTTCTCAGGTTCTGAATTTCTTGATCGGAGAAAATGACATTCCCATGTCCAGTCATATGGACAAAAGCATATTTGAACAGTTCTTTTGAGCCAACTTCTACAACTTCCTGCTCTGCATTGATCTCGGTTTTCAATTCCTTATTACAGAATTGAATAAGATTCGGAACAGATGTGGTGAGATTGGCATACCAATCGCCACCGCCATTATACTTCAGTACGGCTAGTTTGAAATTCTGAGCTGCTGCTACAGAACAAGTTATCAACAGAATTGCTATTAAATTCCAGACTTTCATGATTTAAGATAATTCATCACCGAAAGTGCAAATATTCCAGCGGTTTCTGTCCGTAAACGGCTTTTTCCAAGATCTATTTCTGTAGCACCTTTATTTAAAGCCAAATGAATTTCTTCCATTGTAAAATCCCCTTCCGGACCGATCATTATCCACGCATTGGTTTTGAGTTCAGCGCTCAACGTCACTTTCTTCGCCTCGCGGCAGTGGGCCATAAGCAACGGTTCGTTTGCTAGAGCTAAGAAATCGGAGTAGGAGGTAAGTTCATGCAATTTCGGAAGCCAATTGCGCTGACTTTGCTTCATTGCGGCAAGCAGAATCTTTTCGCTGCGGTCAGATTTTAGAATTCTTCGTTCAGAATTTGAACACAGAATAGGGCAGATTTCCCCTACACCTATTTCAACAGCTTTTTCCAGAAACCACTCAAATCGGTCTATGTTCTTAGTAGGAGCAATCGCTACTTTGGGTAGGATGGGCTCAACTTCCAAGGTCTGCTCAAGAATTCTGAATGAACAGGTTCTTTTAGAAACTTCGGTCAATTCTGCTTTGGTCCGAATACCTCTGCCGTCCGAAACTTCAACAACATCTCCCGAATTCAGCCTAAGCACTCGAACTGCGTGCCTTGCTTCTTCCTCACTCAGTTCGAGCAGACCGTTATTAAGTTCTGGTTGATAGAATTGATGCATCTTCTAAAAATAAAAACCCTTCCCGTTTCCGAGAAGGGTTTTTACAGGTCAATTGAATTTATTAAGCGGTTTGAGAAACCTTTGGCGCAGCTCCCATGATCTCATCATTGGCGGTATCTGCATACTGCTCGAAGTTCTTGATGAACGATGCAGCCAATTTCTCCGCTTTCGCATCGTAAGCAGCTTTATCGGACCAGGTTTCGCGTGGATTAAGCAATTCCGTAGGAACATCCGGACATGAAGTTGGCATTGCCAGACCGAAAATGCTATCAGACTTGAATTCAATCGAATCCAACGTTCCATTCATAGCCGCAGTGATCATTGCGCGCGTGTACTTCAGTTTAATGCGGCTTCCAACACCATAAGAACCACCAGACCAGCCTGTGTTTATCAACCAGACATTCACCTTGTGTTCTTTCAATTTCTCGCCCAACAGCTCTGCGTAACGTGTAGCAGGCAGCGGAAGGAAAGCCTCTCCAAATCCAGCAGAGAATGTCTGCTGTGGTTCTGTTACTCCAACCTCGGTTCCAGCAACTTTGGCAGTGTAACCAGAGATGAAGTAATACATAGCCTGACCAGGAGTAAGTTTCGAGATCGGAGGAAGTATTCCGAATGCATCTGCAGTAAGAAGGAAGATGTTCTTCGGGTTCTTACCGTAAGAAGGGTTCATTACATTGTCGATGTGATGGATCGGATACGCAGCACGTGTATTCTCCGTTTTCTCAACGTTCTCATAATCAACAGTACTTGTCCCTTCGTAGAAGTTGATGTTTTCCACCAACGCTCCAAACTTGATAGCATCGAAAATCTGAGGTTCCTTCTCTCTCGTAAGGTCTATACACTTGGCATAGCAACCACCTTCAAAATTGAAGATGGTATCGCCATCCCATCCGTGCTCGTCATCTCCGATCAGTTTTCTCTCAGGATCAGCAGAAAGAGTGGTTTTACCAGTGCCAGAAAGACCGAAGAAAATGGCTGTATCGCCATCTTTTCCAACATTGGCAGAGCAGTGCATTGAAAGCACGTTTCTTTCGTGCGGAAGAACAAAATTCAGCACAGAGAAAATTCCTTTCTTGATCTCTCCCGTGTAAGCTGTTCCGCCAATAAGAATCATCTTTTTGGTGAAATTCAATATTGCAAAATTGTGCTGACGGGTTCCATCTGTTTCAGGATCGGCATGAAAACCTGGAGCACAGATAATCGTCCATTCAGGTTCGAAGTTTTTAACTTCTTCTGTTGTTGGGCGAAGGAAAAGATTGTTTGCAAACAGGTTGCTCCAAGGCAATTCTGTTGCAACTCTGATATTCATTCGGTGCTTCTCACTTGCGCAAGCATATGCATCTCTTACATACACTTCTTTTCCTTGGAAATAGGTACACACCTTTTCGTACAGGTGGTCGAATTTTTCAGGTGTGAATTTGATGTTGATGTTTCCCCAACCGACAGCATTTTCGGTTTTCTCATCGCAAACTATGAAACGGTCTTTTGGCGAACGGCCTGTGAATTCTCCCGTGTCAACAGCCAGCGCTCCAGTATCAGTAAGCGAACCCATCCCGTTCATAAGTGTCTCTTCAACCAGCTCAGCAGGAGTAAGATTCCAGTAGGCAGCTGCCACGTTTTTCAAGCCAAGGTCAGCAACAGTTGCTCCTTCTGCCTTCAATCCGTATTCATCCATGTGTTAGATTTTGGTTAGTGTAAAGAATGCGCAAAGGTAATTCTTCTGCTCTACTTGAAGTCTTGTTTTGAGGCTGACGGTTGTCAGTTTTCCACATAATTCAGGCGCTTATCAACTAATATACTCGATAGTAAATTGTTATTCTTGGACTGGGTTTTGTTTCACCCATACTTCTAACGGGTTTATATTTGACGGAATGGAGTCTTTCAACATTCTGGTCAGCAAACTCTGGAATTTTGAGTTTAAAAAGGTTACCAACGCACATCTCAAATTGGTGTTGGTCTCCGTTGTTTTGGTTGGGTTGGTCTATGTGGTTGGCGAAGTTCTTTTCGGACTCAATCCTTTGGCTGGAGGTTTTTCGGTTTTAGATTTCTTTCATGCTGGGGATTCCCGTATTGCTTCATCCGAAGGTTGGAAAGTTCATTTTCCTGAGATCTGGCTATCAATTGCGGTTCTAGTTGTTATCGTCCGTGTATCGGTCATCATTCTAAGCTATTTGAAAGCTAAACAGGTGCTTGGCGAAGTGGCATTTGCTCGCTACATCATTACCTATTTCAGCTCCTTTGCTTTTGCCTCCATTTTGAGTTTGAGCATTTTGTGGATTCTTATGCTGGTAGCAGGTCTGTTCGGAATACACCCTTCCTCTGGTTTCAATGTGCTCACCAATTTTGTGGTCTGGTTAGAAGCATTGGCTAATGCGTATTTACCAACCGTTTTCAATGTGCATTCTTATTGGTTAGCCATAGTTTTAAGCATTTTTCTCTCGGCTCTACCAGGGTATCTTGTGCATTGGCTCAGCCATAAACTCCGCTTTTTCTGGTACGTTTTTCACCGAGCTCACCATTGCCCAGAGTTTCTGCATCCACTTGGTGCTCCGCCAGCGTTTGCCTTTGAATTTGTTCTGGTAATTCCTCTCGACTAATGGTACTGTGATTTCAAAGTTGATATATACAGAACCATTGGTGATGGAAAATGGGCTTTAAGGGTTCAGCATTTGATATGTCTGAAATTTTCACAACCACTCCATTGTGCATGACTTCTGCTTACCGAAACATTTTTGTTCGGGAAATATTATAGGTTGTTCGAGATAGAGGAGGTATCAATTGCACATCATCCTGCTAAGCCAAACGATCAAACCATTAACCTTGGGGCGCTACTCATTTCTATTTTGGGATAGATTATTCGGAAAATGCACTGGAAACCGTATATAAGTGCACTTCCTTTGGGTCTTACGAACACGCTCCAAAATTCATCACAATCCATTGCAATCATTTTGAGTGTATTTCAACACTTTTGAACTGAGGGAGAATAAGAATTGGTTTACGCGATTAAAAGTCCTTTTGGGCTGATTCATTATGATGCCTCTCAAACCAAGGGAGTATCTTTGATTCTTTGTTACTGAAACACCTCCTTCTGTCCCGTCAGAATATTCGATCATAAACACGTCCGATTTGGGGGAACGTTCAGAAGCACCATCAGGTTTGCGTGGTCTTTCTATACTTAATTGCGCGTCAGTAATTTCTTCTAACTTTGCTTCGATTTCATCTCCCTTCTTTGGGTGATAATGCGTTTCAGTTTCTTGCCAGCTTTGTTACTGCAGGTAATCGTAATGTCGAAAACTGTGATAGAATTTCGTTGCTGTTCAATGCATCCTGCACATAATGGATTTCAGGTTTTCAGGGAATTTTCTTCCATTTCCCACTTGTTCCTATCACTCTTCTGTCTGATACATATGTACATCTTTTAATAGTGTTCCAAGCTGCTAACAAACTTCTGATATCCAATTAGCCATAAAAGAAAATCATGATACCATCAAACTGAAGCTTTGCCATTTTAACTACTAGGTAATGCTGACATTGCTTTTGATGCGGTCCAATATCTGAGACCAGCTTCCTGGGTGACTAGTTTCAACAGTTTTGGTTTTAGTTCCATTTGTTTGATGAGCCACTAACCTTCCTGAAAGCACTGCTGCTAATGCTATGCCACTTTCAGTTTTAGATGGACATGCACACCTGCTGTCGGGATTCAGGGTCATCCCCACCTCAAAGGCTTTCCGCTGAAACTGCCATCTACAACTTAAGTATCGTCGATCCTAAAACCACAATTCCTAGACTCCTCGGTTTTTACGGTTTGAAGCACTAGGTCTATTTCTTCAAGAGAAATGTCCTTGAAAAAGATTTGGCCTTCCTATGACCATAAAGGCGGTTAGGAAGAGCATTTGTCCATAACGATTGGAATTTCATTTAAGCCTCCAATTTATAGTAATACGTCAGAAGAGGTAATTGTACCAAATTCATAAATCACCCCGTACTTCTTTTAGCGTAATCCATAAAGTATTAGTGAGTTCAACGGTTCCTCCGCTGATGCGTTCAAAGCCTTTGAACTGTGTAAAGCCTGCATTGATGGATATTCTCACGCAAACCGCGGTTTCACTAGATTCTCCAAATACGGTTTTGATTATTTGTCTTAATTTGTTTCGACTTTTCTGCCTTGCAGCATGGAATTGAGCGCATAAAAGCTTCCGATAGAGTAGGTTGGGAAGTAACTGATGGAACCCATGACTCCAGTGAATATCCTGCAAAAACACTGGCTATCAAGCTCGGCATATCAACCCCTAAATAATTTTGTATTTATGGTTCCAAGCAGCAGGCATCAACTGCATTCAGCTTCTTCCATGATGCCTTTTCCATCTCATATCGAATGAGAATATGGAATGGTAAATAATCTGTCTGCGTTTCGCATGCGTATCAAACTCGGACTGAATCCTTTATTCATCGCTTTAAGAAATCCAAAGCAGAAACGCCCTGAATTGAGCTGGGAAAAATTCTTCAAACGGGCAAATTTCCATTCCCAAAAAGGAAGCGATCGGCCTATAATACCTCCCACAATCGGCCGGGCTTCGTGAAGGCCCACCAGATCGTCGCCACTTGCAGGGCCATATTCGCTATCGGGCAAGCCTTGCTCGTATAGTGCATGACCACCTTCGTGAATACAACTCCACAACATTTCGCTGGAAGGTTTCTTCCGAACACGTGGTTACCCTGAAATATCTGTTGGTGAGAAATTGATGGTAAATGATGACCTGAATCGTCCCGTCTTCCGCCTTCAAAATCGTAAACATCTTCAGCACCTCAACTCTGAAATCCCATTGTTTATCGTGGTTAGCTATCATCCATAAAGCTGTCATTCACCTGCGGCTTGGCTTTGATGGCGTCCAACAGCGGCTTCGAATCTTCTTCACGCCTTCGAACAGCATCCAATCAGCAACGGCAATCAGGTTCAAACTCATCGCACAGCGCATCATACGTGATGACCTCTTCGTAACCCAAGCAATTTCTACCCTTCTGCTTCAGTTCAATCACCTTGAGGAAAGGCGCATACAACGAAAATCATTCTTCTTTTGGCCTCTTGCCACGAAGAAGGCTTGCCAGCACGGTCATCTCTCTTCCACAAACTTGCTATCGAACAGCGTTTTACGCTTCCCTCGTGACCACGCGCAGTTTGCTTTGATATTGATGCTTGTTTCGTATCAGCAGGAAGGTTCACAACAAATCATCTACCAACCTTTTCACCCCGACTGGCGCTTTAATGTGCGCCAACTTAGAAAGGTAACATCTGCTGTGCTCCTTTCAGGCATGGTTTTCTGCACAGGTCTCCAAATCCAGTGGAGCAGGGTGGCAGTGGCGTGAGAAACATCAGCATCTCTGAAAGTGCTTGTGTATTGAGTGTATTTTTCCATGGTACAGAGACATGTGCGAATTAGTGAATCTATGAATGTAAAAGAATCCTCAACCATTGAGGGCTGTGTTGAGCCCAATCCCCCTTTAAAGAGGGTGGACTGAAATGAAGCTCAATTGGTAGGACGGGGATTTTTGCTTTAAAATCGTTCTGAATTTCAGACTAATAAAACGGATATGAGCAAGGCAAAGAGCAATGGCGCAAAAGCGCCGATCAATACACTGACCAACGCGTGGATTGACAATTGCTTCACTAATCCGGCACTCTTGAATGTATTTTGTCGCTGCGTCGATAATTCCTTGAAATGCGTACTGACACTTTTGAAGGTGTGGCACCAGCGGCTGATGTTTGCATGCCCGAATTGCTAAAAAGCCAGCCGCCACTTTGCTGCATCTGGGTTGCGGACTGGAAACGGTCTTGCCAATCTGCACACCAGAAAGGTGTCTGATGGACACATTGTGGGCGATCATGCCAAATACCATGTGCAGTATGATGCGCAGCTTCAGTCAGACATTGAAACGCTGTACGTAATGCCCGGCGGGTGAAAACCTCAGGAAACAAGTGAGATCGGGGCTGATACGGCCGAGGCGACTGCAGCAGCCATGAGCCAGCCAAACCAGATATCCACGCTTATTC
This sequence comes from Flavobacteriales bacterium, assembly GCA_018402015.1. Classification (GTDB taxonomy): domain Bacteria; phylum Bacteroidota; class Bacteroidia; order UBA10329; family UBA10329; genus UBA10329. Next base: position 28,889 of record JAGYJL010000030.1, read on the forward strand.
TTCCTGCGGATGTTTCAGGCGAAGGTAAGGAGGCTGTTACTGATTTCTGCAACCTGCACCAGAGCCAGTCGATGCCATGCAAATGCCATTGCTGGCGACAACTATGGGGACAAAGACCGCCATCTCTGTTGACGAAGAGGCAACGCAAGAGGCGGGTTTGATGGCTGCTTCTAAATTGCCAGAAGACAGGTAAAAGCTTTTGCCGAAGTATTCCCAACAGATTACAACGCGGTGCTGGCTTGCCAAATGTGGAGCGTATTGCTCATTTGGCCGAAACGGTCTCTGGCAATTGGGGGTCGCGACCATTTGATTTCGATTGATGCCAAAGCGCCTGCTCTATTTTCAGTTTCATCCATAAAGAAAAGTTACCTCGTTCTGTGATGATTGCAAACTCTACATTCAATGAACGGACAGAGCCAGCCTTAGCCTTGGTTGCGGTAGTAGGAGCTTCAGATACGGTCTGAAGTTGCAAGAGAAGTCTCGCGTCCAAAACTTCCTCTTCGGGAAAAATTGAATGCAGAGAAGCATCACACAGGCAGTCGGTGCCTTGCTTCCAGCCAACGCCATCACTTCTGATGAGGGCGCAACTTCCGGTCTCGTTGCCTAGCAACACGGCTTTAGCGGTGCCAAAATACGATCTCTCGACGCTTGGCAGAGGTAACGGGCAAGGTTTGCCAGTGGCTGTTGCGCTGCTGTAGCAGGCAAAAACCGACCGTTCGGCGGCACCGATCGGATGTCTCTCTATGTACACCATCCAATCGCTTTGGAATTCAGTCAGGCTGGTGCGTTGGATGTGACCACAGTTACTGCGGAATAATGTTCGTACGCCATTCTAATATCGAATTGAAAGGTAGAGCGGACAAAGCCATTCAAAGGCCTTGGCGCAATTGGATATCTCAATCCTAATTGACTTCGTTTCCATCGCTAAAGGAATGAATGCTCTGCTGAGCGCGTGCGGACCGTTGAAGAATTCAACCTGCAATAGAACGTGCATTCAGAACGGTACCATTTGATTGGATGCCATTGTGCCGAGCGAATATGAAGGCTTCAACTGGAGGCGCCTTTACTTGCTGAATTCGCTGGATAAAATCCCAAATCCAATCGCGAAAGCGATTAAGAATAAGTTGGCTCCTTAACCGAAGAATCAGTCGTGCTGAACTTGTTTCAGCATCTATTTAAATAAGGAGGATAGACCCTGAAATAAATTCAGGGTGACGGCAGATGTTTACTTCTTCCTCATAAACTGCACCGCAACGCTTAGCCAAGCGGCAACGAGTATGAGTCCGCCAATTGGCGTGGCCAAACCAATGGCTTTAACGCCTTCCATTCCGTGAACAGGGATGGTGGAAAGCAGGAAAATGGAACCTGAGAAGAAAAGAATGCCAATGGTGAAAAGCCAAAGCGACACTCTTAGATTTACATTAAATTGTTTCGAAAGCACCACGCAACCTGCAATGGCAAAAATGTGCCACATCTGATATCGCACTCCTGTTGCAAAGCTGTTTAATTGAACCTCACTCAATGTGTTCCTTAAGGTGTGTGCCCCGATGGCTCCAAGAATGACGGTGATGGCTCCAAGAACAGCAGCTAAGATTATCCAGTTTTTCATGAGTTCAAATCTAGGGTTATGCTGAGTGTCATTAAATCAACCCATCACTCAACTCTTATTTGTAAATCAATAATCCTGTACCAGTACTTCCGTAGGAATGTGAAGCGAAGTGCTGAGTTTTCTGATCATATCGAGCGTAAGTTTTCGTTTACGGTTCAGGATTTCGCTGACGCGGCTTTTCAGTCCGATCAATTCCGCAAGGTCCTTTTGTTTCATACCCATCTGCTCCATACGGAACTTAATGGCCTCAATCGGGTCGGGGAGATGTATCGGGTAATGCTCATCTTCGTATTTCTCTATTAAGATGGAAAGAACCTCAGCCTCATCTCCTTCTAGAGTGTCAGCTTCGGCATGAAATATCTTTTCCAATCTTGCCAACGCTTCGTTATAATCCTGTTCTGTTTTAATTGCGCGTATTTTCATCTCAAATAGTGTTTGCATCGATTTTGTCATACTCTTTGTGCGTTCCTACAAACCGTATGAACATCCATTTCCTTTTGTAGTTAATGTCGGTTATCAGTCTGTACTTGTTCCCACAGATATTGAAAACCACTCGTCCATTTTTGAGAATACTCGCTGAGGCGTGTTGATTTTTTATTTCGTTCGGATTTTCCCACTCCGCCTTGCTGCTCTCCTTATACCATGAAGCTAGTTGCTCTTCACTGTCGGGGTGTTTTTCCCAAAATTCCCTCAGCGCTTTTTTGGCAATTATTCTCATTGACCTTACAAAAGTAACTAAAGTTCCCGAATTGGTAACTTTCAGATCAACCCACCCTTATCATACAACTCAACTCCTTTATTCACCATTTCGCCAATCTCATCTTCCAGTTCGGGACTCAGCTTTTTGATGTGAAAACAGCTTTTGCCTTTCAGACATTTCTTCAGTTCGTCTGATGGCGCAAACTCAGTCGGGTGTGTGTAAATAGGGAAGTAATACACTCGGATGTCTGAAGGTTTGGGCACCACGCTGGCGAAGTAATAACCATCCACTTTCTGTTTGCCCTGCATCGCTTCTTTCTTGCCGCAAAGCTCCAGTACGTTCTTCTCGTCTTTCCGCACGCGCAGAGTCGGAACATGCGATCTCAGGATCGCACGAAGCGTAGCTTCAATTTCGTTCAGTTCTGTTTTCATGCTGTGAAGATAGTCGATGGTTGATGGTCCATGGTATACAGGGTTTTCATGTTAATGAAAGTATCGTTCTGGCGATCTGCCGGAAGCAATATGTCCGAACATATCAATGCTGGCAAACTGCCAGAACCATTCTACCGCAGACGATTGTTGATGGCAAACTGCCAGAAGCATTCGGAAAGATCGGAGTACCGATGGCAATTTGCCGGAAGCAATTGGTTAGAACATATCAATGGAGGCAAAATGCCAGCACCATTTTACCCCAAACAAATGTCAGTGGCATTTTGCCACCATCAATCTGCTCGAATGGATTCCTTTATCCATCAGGGTTTCAGAGGTTTTAGGGTGCTGTGACCTGACGACACTGTTGAAAGGAAGATGGCTAAGGTTAAGGGTTCAAAAAAAACTGGTCGCTGGTCGCAATCCGCTCTTCGCTTAATACTAAGTTTGCCCTTCATGAAGAACATTCTCATCATAGGAGCAGGACGCTCCGCAACAACCTTGATCGCTTACTTTTTAGAGCATTCCGAGACGAATGATTGGCGCATTACCGTTGGCGATATATCAGCGGAATTGTGCGAAAAGAAGATCGGTTCGCATCCCCGCGGAAGTGCCA
>JAGYJL010000031.1 GCA_018402015.1 Flavobacteriales bacterium
TCATGAGCGTATCGAAGCGATACAGACTCATACCTGCCCCTGGCGAACTTGAAAAGCGATGCCGTAGCAAGCGATATGCAGCATAGCTCATGGTCTCTTCCTGCGCTGCCTGAACATCTATTGGGGTGGCAATGCCATTGAAGGGGCACTCATAATCGTGTATGATCTTACCTAGCAGGTAGGTTTCAGCCACCGGATCGTAAATGGCCCACGAATCGTAGAGCGCAACGGAAGTATGAAACAGGTTTCGGGAATGTACCGTGGGGCGGGCTAGGTCATTCCTGATGGCTTCCAGCAACACCTCATTCCACATGCGAGCCACAGAATGCTGCTGCGCAAAAGCTTGGAAAGAGATGACAACAATGAACAAAGCGAGTAAAATTTTTCTCATAGGGATGGATTTTGTGCGAGTGAAGTTATTAATTGTCCGCTACCTTCCAAATGGTGTAACAAAAAAGCGGGCGCAACCTAGGTTGCGCCCGCTTCAATCCGTACTGGCCTCGTTCTTAAGCGTGCTGTAAACGATAGTTTACTTCCATCCAACCGCCACCGTTCTCGCACTCAATGCCGTGATGTTTCAAGAATGCTGCAGCCTGTCCGCTTCTGTTACCACTTGCACAGCACAGCAAAAGTGGTTGTGGCATGTTTCTGAATTCTTCGATTCTATCTGGAACTTCCTGCAACGGAATATTCACACTTCCAGCAACATGTCCTCCTTGAAATTCCATGAGACTTCTAACGTCTACAATGGTGTATCCTGATTTGCTCATATCTAAATTGTTGTTTGTGTTAGTGATTAAAGTAATGTTGTTGGGCACACGTACGCTGTAACCTCAAACTTTCCGCTATCCTTGATAGCGTTGAATCCTCCGTCCACGTCTATCAGATTCTTGTATCCTTTTGAACGTAGTATGGATGTAAAGATCATGGAACGATAACCTCCTGCGCAATGAACATAGTAGGTTTTGTTCTTATCCAATTTGGTCATGCTATCGTTGATGTAATCGAGCGGAGCGTTTATTGCGTTAACGATGTGTTCTGAATCGTATTCGCTCTTTTTCCTTACGTCCACAATTGCAATGGTCTTATCTGCCTCTTCCCTAGCGGCAAACTCTGCTGCCGACACGGATTCAATGGTATCAACAGATTTTCCTTCCGCTTTCCATGCTTCTATTCCACCATCGAGGTAACCAATGGCGTGGTCGTATCCTACACGGGCCAATCTTGTTACAACTTCTGGAATCCGCTCTTCATCTCCAACAAGAAGTATCTTCTGCTCAATATCGGTGATCAAGGTTCCTACCCATACGGCAAAACTTCCATCAATTCCAATGCTGTAAGAGTTAGGGATGAATCCGTTGGCGAAATCCTGCGCCTTGCGGGTATCAATTACCACAGCGCCCGTCTCTTCCATTGCCGCTTCAAATTCGCGTACTGACAGAGGTTTTATCCCTCTACTCATTACGTTATCGATGGAATCGTATCCCTTAATGTTCATTACAACATTCTTAGGGAAATACGCTGGTGGAGCCGTTAAACCTGTAAGAAGTTCCTTGATGAACTCTTCGCGGGTCATATCCGCACGAAGGGCGTAGTTGGTCTTTTTCTGATTTCCAAGGGTATCAAATGTCTCCTTGCTCATGTTCTTACCACAAGCGCTTCCGGCACCGTGTCCTGGGTAGACAATGATGTCATCATTCAGCGGCATGAGCTTGTTTCTCAACGAATCGAACAGATGACTTGCCAACTTCTCTTGCGTAAGATCAGCAATTACATGCTGCGCAAGATCAGGTCTTCCCACGTCTCCAATAAAAAGCGTGTCTCCTGTAAAAATGGCTTCATCTTTTCCTTCCTCGTTTGTTAGCAGGTAGCAGCTGCTTTCCATGGTATGACCCGGTGTATGTATAAGCGTTATCTCTGCTTTTCCTAACTGGAACTTCTCGCCATCCTTGGCAACAAAAGTGTCGAATCCGGTTTCCATTTGGGTTGGACCATAAACGATGGGCGCGCCTGTTTTCTTGGCAAGATCCACGTGCCCCGAAACGAAATCGGCATGAAAATGCGTTTCAAAAATGAACTTGATCTTGGCACCTCTTTCGTTTGCCATATCAATATACTGCTGCACTTCGCGCAGCGGATCGATGATTGCAGCCTCGCCATTGCTTTCGATGTAGTAAGCTCCGTGAGCAAGACATCCGGTATATAATTGTTCTACTTTCATGATATATGTATTTAACTATGTGATTGTTAATTGCTGGTACAAATTTAAGTCGAATGGCTGGGTGGTTTAGAAACTTTGGTCACATAGGGGTAGTGACCTTGCTCACATTCAGGTTCAAAATCATTTCAACAATAAACTGCCGGATCCTGATCGACCTTAACATTTCCCCGCTATGCCGGATTTACATGTACCACTCTACCGTTAAGCGGTTGCTCGTATCTGTAATTATTGATCGGCATATTGGATCTCAGTTTTTGTACTTCATCAAGGGAAAGTACTATAGGATTTTTGAAGACCACCCAATTCACACCCTCTGTGCAAGGCGGGGTAGTAAGCGAACCAGAGTATGAATAGAAAGTTCTGTCTGATGGAAGCATCTGGTTCAGATCGCATTCAACATCAATCGGTTTACTTTCGCCCATTGCTATGGGCAGAAATCCTTCAAGTAGCTCTATTATCTGGCTATCTGCCCCTTCCATTCCAAGTATGGATAGCACCGTTAATTTGCCACTTGTATTGATGTGCACCAAATGAATCTCTATCGGATAGACCACACCACATATGAGATGTTCGGCATGTTCATGAAAATGAATTTGAACCAAATGATAGATATCTCCATCATACAGGATGTAATCTCCTCGCATGAACTCAAATTGCACCGTGTGTCCGTTATTCATTACCCTACTGATGTGGGTTTCTGAAGAATAGTACATCTTCAGATCACTTTTTAACTCCAACTCAACCGTGTTCAGGTCAATGATATTGATGGGAGATTGTTGCTTGCCACCGCAATCTGCGCCATTCTCAATGGCTTCCCAATGTTCTGGTGATGTTTCTCCTTGATAACTCCAATGGTCAATATCCATCTCTTCGTGGTTGAGTTCCCGCTCTGTTACAGACTGGCAACCGGATGAACATAACACTACTATAAGTAGTATGACCTTGACCGTATAAACGGCAGACCAAATTGAATTTAAACTCATAGGAATCGGATTTAGGAGCAAAATTCAGAAAGCCAAACGGAATTGGTGTGACCTTGGACACACGTACTAAAACTGCTTTTTAAATTCCTTAATTAACTTGTGCTATCAGAGAAAGCCTCTGTCAATCGACCAAGGCATCATAGATCACCTGCTGTATTCTGGTACGTATGTCCATTTTGAGCAGTTTAGAATTCTCTGCATCCGGATAAACGCGATTGGAAAGGAAGATATAAACGATGCCTTTCTCGGGGTCTGCCCACGCCATAGTGCCCGTGAAACCTGTGTGGCCAAAGCTGAGATATGAGACGCACTCACAGGTGGGGCCTCCAGAACCACCCGGTTCTGGTTTATCGAAACCGATACCTCTTCTGTTTCCGTTCTTACAGAATTGGCATTTGATGAATTCTTTCACAGTCTCGGAAGAAACGTATTGTGTTCCACCGTACGCTCCTTCGTTCAAGAACAATTGCATTATAACTGCCAGATCGTTGGCGTTGGAGAATAGGCCTGCATGACCACCTACTCCACCTATCATAGCTGCACCTGGGTCGTGAACATCGCCTTGCACCAACTGTTTTCTGAACTTCATGTCGTATTCCGTAGGTACAATTCGGTTCAATTCAATGCGCTTTCTTGGCAGAAATCCCATTGTCTGCAATCCTAGCGGACGGTAGAACTTGCCCATTGTGTAATCATCCAGTCTTTGTTTGGTCTTTAACTCAATGATCTTCTTCATGTAGTAGTATCCAAGATCGCTGTACTTGTACTGTTTCTTGCTGCGCAGCTCAGATTCATTGATCAATCGGTAAATGGTATCTGGATAATCCTTTCTCATATAGAGGTTCTGAGCCACATGATGCGGAAAACTATCGGAAGGTTCTGTGCGGTAGTACTTTGGGTTGGGACCACCGTCTTTCAGTGTTTTGGTGTAGAAAGGAATCCACGCTTGCAACTGCGCGTAATGCGCCAACATATCTCTATAAGTGATGTCTTTCTTGTTGGTCTTTTTCAGTTCTAGAAGATGGTCAGAAACCTTATCATCAACAGCTACCTCACCGTTATCTACCAACTTCATAAATGAGATGAGTGAGGCGGCAACCTTTGTAATTGAAGCAAGATCATATACATCGGAGGACGTAACAGGCTTCTTCTCTTCGTAGGTGTGTGTGCCGAAATTCTTCTCATAAACCACTACTCCATTTCTGGCCACTAATAACTGCGCTCCTGGCGTTGCCTTTGCGGTAATGGCTTCCATGGTGATCGCGTCAATTCCTTCCAACACCTTTTCGTCCATTCCAACTTGCGCGGCTTCGCCATATGCCAATCGGGTTTTGGTGGTGGCGAGTCCATCTCCATATCGGAACAAACGATTAGCAGTTACAGGCAACTTACCTGAAATTCCAATTCCACCGAAAATGGCCTGTGCTGACATTCGCTCCGAAACTTCGGTCTGCTCGTAGGAGAAAAGCAGCGCATTGGCATGCTCTAATCCTGGGACCCTGCCCAAAGCATAAGGATTTCCGAACATATTGATGATGAGTTCGGTGCTGTAACTCAACTCCCCAATTACATCCAATAATTGCTGGGTAACGCCATAATTCTTCGAGCTTTTTGAACTCAGTCCGTGTATGCTGAGAATGACCTTATCATAGGTTTTGAGTTGACTGAGCAGATTGTATTGTGCCTCCTGCGTGGCACTTGCATCAATCTGAAAATGATCTACCGCAGCATAGCGCGATAGCGTTTCTTGAAACGGATTTCCGGCTTTATCGCCAAAGACCAGTGAAGCAATCCGCGTTCCATCCAATTTCCTTATCGGGACTGCATTCTTGTTGGTAAGCAAGGTAAGTGAATTGGCCACCAGTTCGTTGTGCACCGCACGTGCTTGGCTGTTGTTAAGGTCGGCTGTAAGGTTCTCGAGTTTTACAGGTTTGTAATTATCCAAGCCGAACCACGCTTTTGCGTTCAGAACCTTTCTGCACCTTGCATCGATCTCTTCTTGCGACACTTTGCCTTCCTCGACCGCTTTTCTAATAAGCTCCATTGCTTTCGGAACGTCTTCGGCAAACTCCATTACGTCATTTCCAGCAAGAAACGCCATCAATTCCACTTCGCCAGGTCCGTAGAATTTGCTTACTCCCTTCATGTTCAGGGCATCGGTAAAAATGAGCCCATCAAAACCAAGCGAATCTTTCAGTAGTCCGTTGACGATCCTTGGGCTCAAAGTAGACGCCTGATTCTTGGTGCTATCCAATTCAGGAATGTACAGATGTGCCACCATCATGCTGCCTATTCCGGCCTTCGTCATTTCTTTGAAAGGGTACAATTCCAAAGAATCGATGCGTGCATAATTGTGCTTGATGATGGGTAAGGTGAGGTGAGAATCGGAATCTGTATCGCCATGACCCGGAAAGTGTTTGGCACAGGCCAGAATACCGTTATCCTGCATGCCTTTCATTACCGCAATTCCTTTTTCGGCTACGCGTATCTTATTCTCTCCAAAACTGCGCGTTCCTATCACCGGATTCTCCGCATTGCTATTCACATCTACCACCGGAGCAAAATTGATGTGCATTCCGAGACGTTTCATTTGGCGCGCTACCTCTTTTCCGAAATCGTAGAGCAATTCGTCATCTTGAATTGCACCCAATGTCATTTGACGAGGATAGTCGATAGTGGAATCCAAACGCATTCCTACTCCCCATTCGGCATCCATAGCTATCATGAGTGGAACTTCAGAAACCGACTGCAGATAGTTTTGCATGACTGCATGCCTTACCGGACCGCCTTGGAAGAAGATCAATCCACCGATCTTTTGCTCGCGGATCAACTTCTCTAGACCGGCCACATGCGCAGAATCTTTATTGGAATAGGCCGCAACCATGAAGAGTTGCGCTAACCGTTCATCTGGCGTAAGGGAATTGAAAACTGAATCGACCCAAGCCTGTTTTGTGTGATCATAAAAGACCGGTCGCTGCTGAGCACGTGTTGAAGTGGACAGCGCAGCAATAAAAATCAATACCCCAAGGCAAAAGCGAATCATTCTCATCATATCTCCCGAAGGTGAACAAATAAAGTGCCGTGGAATTGCGTTAAACATGTTAATTATTCACACTTTCCTGTCAGATCCAATAACTTTGATCCATGAGTTCTGGAATTCCATCTTTCTTTAAAACCCCGCGCCACCGAAGTTTCGAATACAAGCCCATGTATTATGATGAGCAGAAGGAGCGTAAACAGGAATTGGAGCGCTTGGCTGAAGAAAATCGCTCTGGGCAGGTAAGCGATGAGCATCGATTGGAACGCTTGCGTAGCAAGATAAATCACCGTTGGGGAGCCAATTCAAGAACGAACCTCAAACAACAGACTTACAATCAGAAAATGAGACTGGTTGCCGTTTTAGCCATGCTGGTTGGTCTGGTCTGGTTCTTTTTTAACTGGGCCTGATAGTCGTCTGAATGGGAGATATTATCCGCCTACTTCCCGATTCCGTTGCCAACCAGATTGCTGCAGGCGAGGTTATTCAACGCCCTGCATCGGCCGTAAAGGAATTGCTTGAAAATTCTGTAGATGCTGGTGCAACCAAGATTCAGCTTATTGTTGAAGATGCGGGCAAGGTGCTGATTCAGGTAATTGATAATGGCAAAGGCATGACCGAGAATGATGCTCGCATGTGCTTTGAGCGGCATGCTACTTCAAAGATCGAGTCTGCAGAACAGCTTTTCGCCATAAAGACCAAAGGATTCCGTGGCGAGGCCATGGCTTCAATAGCCGCAGTGGCCCAAGTAGAAATGAAGAGCCGAACAGAGGAAAACCCGATCGGCATTCAAATAAATATTGCAGGTTCTAAAATTCAGAGACAGGAAGCTTGCCAAAGCCCTGTTGGTACGAATATCATGATCAAGAACCTGTTCTTCAACGTTCCTGCACGAAGAAATTTCCTCAAATCGAACCAGGTTGAAACGCGCCATATCATGGATGAATTCATCCGTGTGGCATTGGCGCATACCAACATTGAAATGAGTTTGCATCACGATAGTGACGAACTGTTCAATCTCCGACCAGGAAAGCTACGCCAACGAATAGTTGAACTTTTCGGAAAGGGATTCAACGAGAAGTTGGTGCCTATTTCTGAAGAAACCTCTATTGCCAAAATTGAGGGATTTGTGGGTAAACCGGAATTTGCCCGCAAGAAACGTGGAGAACAATTCTTCTTTGTAAACGACCGCTTTATTCGAAGTTCATACTTGAATCATGCCATTTCAAGCGCATACGATGAATTGATCCAGGAGAAAATGCACCCTGCTTATTTCATCTTCTTTACGGTAGATCCATCGTTTATCGACATCAACATACATCCTACCAAAACGGAAATAAAGTTTGAGGATGAGAAATCGATCTATGCTATTCTCCGATCGGCCACACGGCAATCTTTAGGTAAGTACAATATTGCTCCTACACTGGATTTTAACCAAGAGATGAGCATCAGTTTTCCGCCTCCGCCAAAGGACGTGCGTATGTTTCAGCCAGAACTTCCAGTGAAACAATATTCTGGTTCGGTAAGTGCCAAAGGAGCCCATTCTGCTGCCATGGTAAACACAAGAACCGAAGGTTGGACACAGCAACCTGACGATGATTGGCAGAAATTGTACAAAGGACTTTCGGATCAACCTCAGGAAACCACTACGGTGCAAAGTAGTATGGCTGTTGGCGATGAGGTTGACAAGCGTCCGATACAGATTCATGGCAAATACATTCTCTCCAGCATCCGATCGGGAACAATCATTATCGACCAGAAACGAGCGCATGAAAGAATCGTTTTTGAGAAGATAATCCGCAGTTTGGCCATGCAACAAACGCCCAAGCAACAGCATCTTTTTCCGATAAATATTGAATTGAGCAGTGCCGACTCCAAGACCTTATCAGGCATTTTGGAAGAAGTGAAACAGTTGGGAATAGATATTGAACCATTTGGGAAAAATGCCTTTGTGATTCAGGGTTTGGCTACGTACATAGACGAGAATACTGCGAAGGATGTGATCGATGAACTGCTTGAAGAATACAACAACTCCGGAAATCTATCTGGTAGCAAACGGCAGGAAAAGCTGGCTCAGGCCATGGCCAGAAAAGCAGCCATTCCATACGGCAAGGTGCTTCAGCACGAAGAAATGACCCAACTCATAGACGAGCTGTTTGCGTGCGACCTTCCGTACACCGCTCCCAACGGAAAACCAACGCTCATAACCATGGGCTTAGATGAGTTGGAAAAAAGATTCGGTTAATACTTTCTTGGCTTCGGCAACAAAAAACCCCGCACAACTTTCGTTATGCGGGGTCAACCATAGATGGGCCTAAACCATCAACCTGAAACCCTTCTCACATCATCGCCTTCACACTATTCCAAGGCCCACCGTTCTCCACTTCAATACCTGCCCTACGTAATTGATCTGCTGCCATTCCGCTTCTAGCGCCCGAACGACAACACGTAACGATCGGCTTATTCTTTCTTTTCAAATCGTTCACCTTTCCACCGATCTTATCCAACGGAATATTGATCGACTCTTTTATATGACCTGCTTTGTACTCTTGTGGTGTTCTCACATCAACGATCAAAGCTCCTCGCTGCAAAAGGTCTGTTACCTTTTCGCTGGTCTTGTTACCTCCAAATAATGCTGAAAAAATTCCCATGTCTTTTGATTTGTCAGGTCAAATGTCGGGCACTCATTTCCTACTAATGGTAACAAGGGTTACACAAGAATTGGCATTGTCTTCAACTGAACATGTTCCGTGGTTAAAACAGGTATTTTAGGCGGCACTAAAAATTGGCAATGCAGGGCATTTTAAAACCTATCATCGTTCTCGGAATAGCAGCAATAAGTTACTTGGCATCTGTTGCCAATTACGAATGGACAGACGCACATGCGTACCACGGACCGCAAGAGATCAACTACTTCCGCGGCAACAATATTTCGCTTCCGTTGGCAGACAATGGCTATTTCAAGGCATCTGGCACTTGCGATGGCTGTCATGGATTCGACCCCACCTTTGAAGCAAATGTAAATGAAGCAGGACAAGACATCAGTCCGATAACCATGTGGCGAGGCACAATGATGGCCAATTCTGCTAAAGACCCGCTTTGGCGCGCCAAAGTGAGCCACGAGGTTACCGTAAACCCACAACATCAGGAAGCACTGGAAGACAAGTGCACTTCGTGCCATGCGCCAATGGGAAAATATTCTCATGTGGAATTCAATCTTGGTCCTTTTGGTATGGATGATCTGGAAACAGATTCTCTTGGAATGGATGGTGTATCGTGCTTAGCATGCCACAAACAATCAACGCAGCAATTGGGCAGCCTTAACTCAGGCGAACTTCGTTTTACACCGCAACCTGTAGCTTACGGGCCATTTGGCAAACCTTTTGAACCGCCAATGCAAGACCTTGTTGGTATTTTACCCGTTGCAAGTAATCACATTCAAGATGCTGGAATCTGTGCAGGGTGCCACACGCTACTTACTAACAGCGTTGACCTTCAAGGAAATCCAACGGGAGAGACATTCGTTGAGCAGGCCACTTATCATGAATGGTTGAACTCCGCTTACGATGATGGTCAGTCCAACGCAACAACCTGCCAGGGATGCCACATGCCGGAAGAAGATGTTTCGGTGATCCTTTCGGCCAATTATTCTGAATTGTTTCCTCGCGAACCTTTCAGACGCCACGAATTGATCGGTGGTAACAGCTTCATGCTGAAGCTAATGAAAGACAACGGACAGGCGATCGGGCTTGCTGCTTCGGATGAAGTGATGGACTCAACCATTGCGCGTACCGAACGCATGCTGAAGCAGCAGACATTGAACTTGGATCTATCATTCCAAACATTCGACAACGACACGGCCTTCTTTGAGGTGAGATTGGAAAATCTTACCGGACACAAATTTCCGTCTGGATATCCATCGCGTAGAGCTTTCGTAGAGTTTCTGGTTATTCAAGATAATGGCGATACGCTCTTCAGATCGGGTGTTTTACAACCTGATTTTGAAGTGGCTGGGCACGATGCAACATACGAACCGCACTACACGGTAATCAAGAGCGAAGATCAGGTTCAGATCTACGAAATGGTGATGGGCGATGTGAACAATGACGTTACAACCGTTCTTGAGCGCGCGTATCAGATGATAAAGGATAACAGATTGGTTCCGCTTGGTTTCAGCACCGGTCATGCGGTTTACGACACAACTCAAATAGTAGGAAATGCAGCTTCCGATGCCGATTTCAACTTCGAAGGTTTCGAAGGATCAGGAACAGACCTTGTGTATTATCATGTGCCGCTTAATGGTTACAACGGTGTTTTAAAGACCATTGCACGGGTTCATTACCAATCCGTTCCGCCTAGGTATCTGGCCGATATGTTCTCCTACTCTACTCCAGAGATCAATACTTTCCAAAGCATGTATGCCAATGCTGATAAAACGCCTGTGTTGATCGCAGCCGATTCTATTCTCAACATCAACGTTGTAACAGGAATTAAGGAGCAATTACCTGAGGCTTTCGAAGTGTACCCGAATCCTACATTCAACGGGTCTGTTCGTTTAATTGGTAACAAGACAAGCGAAATCAGCCACATTGCCGTATATGATACACGCGGAAAATTGGTGAGCACGTATGGCACTTATCCTACTCAAGGAATTCAGTTACCAAGCGAAATCGGTGTTTACTTGATTCAAGTTGATACAGACGCTGCTAAGCAGTTGATACGCGTTCTGAGAAACTAAATACCTCTTGCCTTTGTGAGGTAATTCCGCATTGGCTCGCTGGCTTCGAAGTGCTTCATTACCACATCGGCAAAGTTTTCCTGTAGAATAGTTTCTGGAGGTAAGGAGGCAAAAAAGTAAAATTGTTTGTTGTAGATCAACGGTTGATTCTCAGCAGCTTCTTTGAATTCCTTCGGAAGCACCTTATTCTTCTCTCCGCGCAGTTCTCCAAAGGTTTTAACGAATTCTTTCGATGCCAATAAAGCATTCAACTCGTCTGCATTTTTAGAAATGTAATCTCGAACCTTATACAACACTTCCTTTTCGGGCATGTAAAGACCACTGTAGAACCTGAAATGTTCTGGGCCTAACTCCAGATACATTCCTGGCCTATCCATGCCAAGTTTTCTACCTCCGGGTGCGATCAACGCACTGCACTGCAACTTATACGGGGTTTTGTCCTTGCTGAAACGCACATCTTTGTAAATACGGAAGACAGCATCCTTTGCCTTGCCTTCAAACTGCTTATCGATTTTTGAAGTACAATCTATGATGTCTTGAATGAATGTATTGAACGGATCTTTAACCGAGCGTTCGTATCGCTTCTTATTCTCATGAAACCAATCTTTATGGTTATTGGCCGCCAATTCTTTGAAAAAATCCAGAAAATCCTGATTGAAGTATGCCATAGGTAGTGTTTGTTCGAACTCCGAAATTACGACTCCTGGCATTCCGCTTCGTATGAATGCTATACAAAGCGTTAAACCCTATGAACATAATTCGGTCTGAACGTCTTATTCTTGCACGAATTATGCGCCAATTATTTTACGGTATCCTTCTGGTATTCCTCAGTTTATCTGTTTTTGGCCAACGCCCTGAAGGACGACCCAACGGAGATGGACGACCCCTTGCCCGACTTTTGACCGGTCTGGTGCAGGATGAGAATGGGCAATCAATACCATACGCATCAGTAGCTGCAAGGTCGATGCGAGACAGTACTCGGATTTTTGGAGCCGCCACAACGCTAGAAGGTAAATTTGAGATTCAACTTCGTCCTGGAAGGTATCAGCTTCAGGTTTCTTTTCTTTCTTACCAGGATTTTGTGCAGGAAGTT
The DNA here is from genome assembly GCA_018402015.1 of Flavobacteriales bacterium. Classification (GTDB taxonomy): domain Bacteria; phylum Bacteroidota; class Bacteroidia; order UBA10329; family UBA10329; genus UBA10329. Next base: position 12,073 of record JAGYJL010000031.1, read on the forward strand.
GACCTCCGCGAAGCGAATGTTGAACTCGGAACGATCACACTAGAACCAAAAACCGAGTTGATAGACGAAGTGGTGGTAAAGGGCGAGAAAAGCTACATGGAAATGAAGCTTGACCGAAGGGTTTATAACGTTGGGAAAGACCCGAACAATGTTGGCAGCAATGCGCAGGAAATACTAGAAACAGTACCATCTGTTGAAGTTGATGTTGACGGAACAGTAAGTCTTCGTGGAAGCTCGAACGTTCGTATTCTGATAGACGGAAAACCTTCTGGATTAACGGGCATAAGTACGCAAGATGCGCTAAGGCAATTGCCCGGAAATCTCATAGATAAGATTGAAGTGGTAACCAACGCATCGGCCAAATACGATGCGGAAGGAGAAGCGGGAATCCTGAATATCGTTCTTAAAAAAGACAAGCGAACCGGATTAAATGGTTCGTTCGAGGCCAACGCAGGTTATCCGCACAATTATGGTGGTTCTGCAAGCATTAATTACCGCGCAGGGAAAGTGAATTTCTTTACCAGCGTAGGCGCACAATATCGGAACAGACCTGGTTCGGGTTATTCCTTTCAACAGTTTTTCTTGGAAGACACCACCTTCGCATACGAACGAACCAGAGATCAAGAACGCGCTGGTGTTTCAGGCAACGGGCGTTTCGGTATCGATTATTTCATTGATGATAAGACCACATTGACCTCTTCTGGAATGTACAGCCGCAGTTGGAATAACAACAACTCATCTCTTCTGTATACCGATATAGACGAGAATGGCGCAATTACACAACAAGTTAGTAGAACAGAAGATGAAATAGAACAACAACAGAACGTTGAAGCGAACCTGAACTTCCGAAGAACCTTCAAAACCGAAGATCAACTGCTTACTGCAGACGTTAGATGGTTTTTAAGCGAAGATCTGGAAGACGGAGCGCTGTTTGAACAGGGTTCTGATTACATCCTTACCCAAAGAACGGACAACTTAGAAAACGAACGCAACTGGCTCATTCAAACAGATTACGTTCATCCATTTGGCGATAAGGTAAAACTGGAAACGGGTTTGAAGGCTACACTGCGAAGAATTGACAATGATTATCGTGTTGACGAGCAGAATGACAGCACACTTGAGTGGGAAACGCTGACGGCCTTTGACAACAATTTCATTTTTGACGAGAACGTGTATGCCGCATATATGATGGCAAGCGGCAAAGTGAAGCGCTTGTCCATGCAAGGCGGGCTTCGGGCAGAATATTCTGATGTAACCACGGAATTGGTTAAAACGAACGAACGCAACAATCGTAAATACCTAAGCTTCTTTCCAACAGCACATTTGAGCTACGAATTCGCTTCCAACAACTCGTTGCAACTGAGTTACAGCAGAAGAATTAGCAGGCCTCGATTCAGAGAACTGATTCCATTTTTCAGTCTTACCGACAACAGGAATTTCCGTTCTGGAAATCCTAATTTGAATCCGGTATTCACACACTCGGTAGAGCTAGGGCATCTTAAAACTTGGGACAACGGTACGCTTCTGAGCAGTGTCTATTATCGCCATTCTGATGGTGTTGTTGAACAGATATCGCAACCAGATTCAACTGGCTTTATCAATCGGTTTCCGGTTAACTTAAGCACGCAAGATGCCGTAGGATTGGAATTCAGTTTCTCCTACAGTTTGTTCAAGTGGTGGAGAGTAATGCTCAATGCAAATGGCTTCTACTCTATTACAAATGGTAACTACGAAGGCCAATCTTTTTACGCGGAAACATTTAGCGCGCAAGGAAGATTTACGAGCAAATGGACTGTTTGGAAGCGTCTGGACATTCAGACCGCGTTCATGTACCAAGCTCCGCGAAACACGCCCCAAGGAAGAAACCTATCCATGTATTCGTGGGATCTAGGATTGTCGGTAGATGTTCTGAAAGGCAATGGAACGGTAACGTTCTCGGCTAAAGACTTACTCAATTCTAGAAGAAGACGTTGGGAAATTGACACGCCAACGCTTGTTTCAACAAACGATTTTCAATGGCGGGCCAGACAATTTACGCTGAGTTTCTCTTACAGACTCAACCAAAATAAAAAGCGCGATCGCGGTGGTCGTGGCGGTGGTGGAGATTCTGAAGATGGAGATTTTTAAGAACGCAGATCGACCAAAATCCTAGGCTTCCGCTCATTGTCATCAAATTTGATGCGATTGATCTCTTCGTTGGTCGCTAGGATCAAACGAGGTTTCACACGTAATTTTCCGCTTAAATGGTCCAGAACGTTTGTCTGTGCATTTTCTCCTTGAAGCAGGGCCTTGATGACTACTTCATCCAAACCAAGGTCATCAGAATGCAACTCAATTACAAAGTTTACAACCTGCTTCATTGAGTTCAGTTCGTCAACAATTGCATTAGGGTATAATGACGTGCCTTTCAATTTTATCATCTGCTGTTTGCGCCCTACAACAGGCCCTAAACGCGGAGTGTTCCTTCCGCATGAACATGGCTCGTCATAATAATGGCAGATATCGCCTGTACGGAAGCGCAATACAGGAGTTCCTTCAACTCCTAGAGGCGTTACAACCACTTCTCCACTTTCACCGTCTTTAACTTGCTCATCCTCATCATTAAGCACTTCTAAAAACATGAGTTCTGGCTGAAGGTGAACACCATTTCCAGCTTGGCATTCTGTAAATGCCGTGGCCATTTCAGTACTTGCGTAAGTTGAGAAAAGTTGAATATTCCACTTATCGGTAATTTGCTTCGCGAGGTAATTCGGCTGTAGCTTTTCATCTCGCACCGACTCGCCAATGCAAATGATCTTTTTCACCGAACTCTTGTTCGGGTCTATTCCGTTATCCAACGCAAATTTGATGAGCCTTGGAATGAAACTAGGAACGGCAACAAGCACCGTTGGCTCAAATCGCTGTATGCTTTCCCATTGGAGTTGAAGCGCTCCAGGACCCGAACGTATCATTCTTGCTCCCAACTCATTGGAACCAAGAAAATAGGCCAATCCAGCCATGAAACGCTTGTCTATTGTGGTCAATAACTGAAACGTATCGGCACTTGAACAGCCCGCCAAACGATATGAGCCGGCTTCGTTCACTCCCAAGCGTTGTAGGTCTTTCTCTGTAAGGAAAATTGCCACCGAGCCACCGAGCGTACCAGATGTGGTTACGATATCCCGTACTTTTTCCATCGGTACGCATAGGAAATCCTCGTTTCTACTGGCAATGTCGTCCTTCTCGGTAAATGGGAAATTTCGGATATCAGCAAGTTCCGCTAACTCGCTTGCTTCTGGCCCGGCCCAAACCAACTGGTCTTTGTAATACCAGCTGTTCTTTCTAAGATAGGCCAAGTGTTCGTTGATTGACTTCAGCCAATAATTTTCGCGAGCCATTTTGCTCGTTTCCAATTGGTTCAATGACATGATTCTAAATTCTCGATGATCTTTTGACGTTCCTGTTTCGAGGCCACTTCCTTACTCAAACTCAGTTCGTAGTAATACTTTGCTCTCTCTTTAATGCTCTGCTCAAGGTAATAATCGCCTAGCATAAAATAGGTGATGTAGCTTTCTGGGTTAGACGTTACGAACTCCTCTTCCAACTGTTCATTCCACTCTATTTCTTTACCCAAAGCAACATTATCGAACAAGCGATTCTTTAACTCTTTGTATCGAAGGAATTGTTGGAATGAGTTCGATTGCAAGAAGTTATCTGCAGGAATGGTAAGCGAATCTACATTCATGGATTTCTTAGTTGATGGATACGAGACATCAGTTTGATTTTTGATACCCGTATTCGGAAGTCCCGAATTTGAATGAAATACCTCGTTGAGATCATAGCACAGAAACTCCCCTAATTGAAATGGGTTGGTACTGACCCACAGCAACCGTTTCTCTGGCTGAAATACAATTCCATGGTGCGCCAAAAGTTGATTTATCGCTTTCGGGTTTCCCATTCCAAGCTCTGAACCATCAATGCCATTTCGGTTTCTCAGAATCTGAACAGATTCGGTTGGGTCAATCGGAAAATTCTCTTCCAATAATTGATTCAACCTCCGAAATCGGTATTCAGAATCAGAATCTTCCATGTTTTTAAGGTTAACTGGATCTTCCTTGAATGTTTCGCTCTGATAATGATTCGTGCAAGTGAGTCGACTCTCCAGCGGTCGGTAGATGTCAATTCTATCTGGTGATTTCTCGATAATGGCTGCAGCATGATCTTCAGCAGAACCAACAAGAATAGATTCGGATACGAACGTTTCTCGAGATCGGGCAATAGCGTATGCCTCATCAATGGTTCTTGCGTACTGAAGAATCTCCCTTGCCAGCAGAGAAATTGGCGTTTTAGCACCGTTCGGCACAGAACTTTTGGCAGCGTTCAGTGTAACCGTCAGTCCATGCTCATTCATTCCAGAAACCACACCCATAAAACCTGCCCAAGTAACACTTGCAAATGCATATCCGCTGTCAGGTTTCAAGAAAAGAAGCACCTTATCCTTGGCAAAATCATCACCCATGTAGAAGTCGAAATTGCGGCCAATTACCAACGAAGAATCTGTTGAATACTGATTCCAAACAGCAAAACTCGAGCAGCCCACAATGCTCAGATCCTGTAATGCGTGTCCAATATCATGTGCCGCATGATAGTTAAGAATCCGACTGTACTTATCGCCAATGAAATCGAACTCGTCTGAAAATGCTCTTGAAACCCCATAGATCTCCTGTTGATATTCTTCTGAAACATGTTCCGGCAAATGACGATTAAAGAAAACCACACCGTATTTAAGGGTATTAAGGAACCATTCTGATGGAATGAGTTTTTTGATCTGTGCCACAAAACTTTCCTCTTGACTTACGATCTGTTCGTTGGCCAATTGCCCGAAGTAAAACCCGCGTTCGAATGGAGAACCTTCAATATAGCTTTCCCATATTCCTTTGTGGTTCTGTCGATACCAATTCGGTCCTACCATGTTCAAGCTATCCGATAAACTCACAGGATACAGCTTTCCGTTGACTTCAATTCGTGGCGGATCAAGTGCCAACCAGGCATAGCTCAATTTCAAAACACTCCACCCCACTACTAGTAAGAGAGCAAATCCAAGAAGTACGTGTTTCAGCAGTTTCATTTAAAGGTTTCGAAGTTAGAATTTGTCAACCGTCTCAACTGGTTACTTTTGCCCAATAATCCAAAAACAGATATCATGATAAGTTGGTTCGAGATTCCTGAGGACAGCGATTTCAGTTTAGCGAACATCCCATTTGGGATTTTCAGAACCGAAGGGCGACCAAGAGCAGCCACAAGAATAGGTGATTCAGTAATCGATCTGGATGTGCTGCATAAGGCAGGTCTCTTTTCGGGTATCAACTTGCCTGAAGAAATCTTCAGTCAATCTGTTCTCAATGATTTTATCGCATTGGGCAAACCCACAACCAATCGCACTCGCGAGCGCATTCAAGAACTGTTTGACGCATCAAACGGAGAACTTCGAGATAACTGGGCCACACGAGTTGACGCGATACGTAAGGCAGATGGGACAGATATGCTTATGCCTGTTCGTGTTGGAGATTATACCGATTTCTATAGTAGTCGTGAGCACGCAACAAATGTTGGAACCATGTTCCGCGATCCGAATAACGCTTTGCTTCCCAACTGGCTTCATATACCTGTTGGATATCACGGTAGAGCATCTTCAATTGTGATCAGCGGAACCCCACTGCATAGACCAAAAGGACAGACCAAAGCAGATGATGCTGAACTACCGACATTTGGCCCTAGCCGTTTACTCGATTTTGAGCTCGAGATGGCTTTCATCGTTGGGAAATCTAATGACCTAGGCACTTCTGTTTCAGTTGAAGAAGCCGAGGACCACATTTTCGGGATGGTGGTTTTCAATGATTGGAGTGCCAGAGATATTCAAAAATGGGAGTACGTACCTCTGGGGCCTTTCTTAGCCAAGAATTTCGGCTCGTCCATTTCTCCGTGGATCGTTACCATGGAAGCATTGGAGCAGTTCCGGTCGCCAAGTCCAAAGCAAGAACCAGCCGTTCTGCCCTATTTGGAGATGAAGAAAGACCATAATTTCGATATAAACCTAGAAGCGATCATTGAAACGGAAAGTGGTGCCGCTAAAACGGTAAGCAACTCCAATTTCAAGCATATGTATTGGAGTATGGCTCAACAATTGGCACATCATACTATAAATGGTTGCAATATGAATGTGGGCGATATGTGCGCCTCTGGAACAATATCTGGCCCAACTCCAGATAGCTACGGTTCTATGTTGGAAATAACCTGGAGAGGTTCTAAACCCATATCAATGCCAGATGGCACCGAACGTAAATTCATTCAGGATGGCGACACCGTAATTATGAAAGCTTTCTGCGAGAAAGATGGAAAGCGGGTTGGATTTGGCGAAGTGAGGACAAAAGTGCTGCCAGCCGTTTAAAGCAACTACTTGGAAATAAGAAGGCCGCTCCGAAATCGGAGCGGCCTTTTCATTTTACCGAAACTAAACTCTTAGTGAGCAGCTTCTTCAACAACTTCTTCTGCTTCAGTAGCAAGGCTATCCACAGCCTCAACTGCTTCTTCTACAGCCTCTTCTACTTCAGTAGCAGCTTCTTCAACAACTTCAGTAGCTTCTTCTGCAGGAGCTTCTTCAGTGTGAGATCCGCAAGCAACGAAACTTGCAAAGAAAACTGCAACCATCAAGTTGCTAAACAGTGTAGACTTTTTCATGTGTTAAAATGGATTTGGTTTATGAGAGGGTCAAACGTACCAACTATTATGAACTTTTTCAGCATAATGTTAATAAATCAGTAATAACTGCCGCCATAGCTTAAACGATCTGCTCCATTATGAACATTTGCAATTTGATACTTAAAGTCGATACGTAACGTTAGCGCTTTAAATCAGAATACATTTGTTTGTACGATGACCATCATAAAACGCATTGCATTCTTCATTCTACTTCTACTATTCCTATTGGGTGGAACGATGGTGTTTATTGTTTGGAAGTATGAAGATGACCTGAAAAACTTTGCGTTGGATTCGGCAAGATCAGCCATTGTAACAGACATTGAGTTCAATGAGAATGTTGTTCTTTCCTTTTGGAGCGATTTCCCATTGATTGCTGTAGAAATTGAAGACATACGAATTGAGGATTCCTTCAGAACAGATACGCTGCTATCGGTAAAAAAAGCTTTCGTTCAATTCGACCTTATAAAACTGCTTAAGAATGAGATAACCATTGAAGGCATTCGTGTAACAGATGGTTTTCTACGCTTGCGCAGAAATGCTTCCGACCAATGGAACTACAGGGTTTGGAAAACTTCAGACTCGAACGACAATAAAGCGAAGACTGATTTCAGCATTGAGATACTGACCTTGGAAAATATTCAGCTCGATTACGATGACCGTAATATTGACCTCAACATTCAATTCCTTTCCGAAAAGTCTAGAATCAAAGGAAGGTTCACAGACGAGAATCAACGGTTGGGAATAAGTCTGAATGGCTTTATGCAACGTTTGACCACTAATGGTGCAGACCGCATAATTGACCTCCCGCTGAACATTGCAGGTGTACTGAACATCAACTCGGCAGAAAAAATCTATACGATTGAAATGGCCAATGCCATCCTTGCAGGAAGCGAAATGGTTCTAGATGCAGAATGGCGCGGATTGGAAGACGGCACCAACATGCAAATGAAGGTCCATGCTGGCAACATTGAGCCAGCATCGCTGCTCCCTCATATTTGGCCACAAATGCCAGAGAACATCAGAGCTCTGAACCTTACAGGAAGAGCCGATCTGATCTTTTCGCTGAATGGACCATTTAGGTTGAACAGCGGTCCGAAATTGGAAGCCACCATTAGAATGCGCGATGGTGGATTGAATTTCCAGAACACCAGTGTTTCCGATCTGAATTTTGAAGGTTCGTTACACATGGAGGACATCAAGCGCTCCAAGGCAATGACACTCCAGTTCGACCAATTCAAATTGAGTACTTCAGCGGGTTATGTTGAAGGAAAAGGCACGCTGACAGACCTGACCGATCCGTACCTGAAAATCAGTTCTACAGGTAATTCTAAGTTGGAAGAATTGACCGTGGTGGCTGGAATAGATTCTGAGTTGGAGGCTTCCGGATCCATTTCTTGGAAAATTGAATTCTCAGGTCCTTTGGGAAAGGACTTTAGGACCACATTGAATGAATTGAAGCAAATGGAATGGTCTGGCGAACTGAGTCTGGAGAATTCGTTCCTCAAATTCAACGCTGGAATTCCGCCTTTGGAAAGTTTCAATGCCAACATCTCTTTAAGCAAGGGAAAAACTTCCGTTACCGATTGTAATGGAAAGATCGGTCATCTTGTGTTTGATGGAAACGTGGAAGTTGCCAACCTGAAACAGATACTCACCGAACCGGATCATCCTGTGAGTTTGGCAGGTAAAATTCACGTGGCAGAACTCGATATTGCTCTACTACCGAACGAATGGAAATTCGAAAGCGAAACAGAAACATCCAGTTCAAGAGCTTTGACCATTGATTTAAGATCCGAATTCGACCTGATCCGTTATCACAATTTCACTGCATCTGAAGTGAGCGGCAACATTAACATGCAGAACGAACAAGTGAGGGTTACCGATATTGTACTTGACGCTTTGGGCGGTAAAATAAATGCTCAACTAGACTACGCTTCTGCAGAAACAGGCTACGTTCTTCAGTTGGACGGAAGGATGAGAAACATTGACATGAGTAGAACATTGGTCGAATGGGACAACTTCGGACAAAAGTCTATCACATCAGATAATCTTAGAGGTAAAGCCAGTGCCGATCTTAGAGCAGAGATCCACTTGGACGCTGACCAACAGATCATTCGAAATAAAATGAAGGTCGATGCCGATGTGGAAGTAGTTGGAGGTGAACTTATCAAGTTCGAACCATTGATGGCGCTATCCAAATTCATTGATGTGGAGGAATTGAATCGAGTACGGTTCGATACGCTTCGAAATCAATTGAGCATCAGCGATAATAGGATCCATATTCCAAGAATGACGGTTGCCAGTAGTATTTTGAATGTGGATGTATTCGGTGAACACGGTTTCGACCAAGAAATGGATTACCACGTTAATCTATTATTGAACGACCTACTGCGCAGAAAGGCCAAGAAAAAGGAAACGTTTGATGGCCATGAGATCATTGACGAAAAAGGAAAAACCCGTTTGTTCCTTTGGGTGCGCGGCAAGCCTGGCGATATTAAGGTTGGCTTTGATAAACGCGAGGTCAGAAAGAAACTGAAAGAGGATTTCAAACAGGAAGGACAGACCATTAAGCAGCTTTTCAAAGAAGAATTCGGTGGATCTAAGACCCAGAAGGAAGAAACGCAACAAGTTGAGTTCAGATTGGAGGATGACGGTGTATCTGAACAACCGAATTCGACTCAGCAGGAAACACCCAAAACAGAAAGTAAACCGAAGAAAAAGAAAGGCCTGTTCTCATCAGAACCGGATGAGTCTGAATCGGAAGGAGGATTTGAAATTGAATTCGACCCTTAAGACCTACTTTTACGTTCATCAATCAGGTGCTAAAGCGTGAATATCTATTCTCAGAAACAACGTTGGAAAATGCTTCTTGTGATCATTGCCATGATCATCGGGATAGGTTCGCTCGTTTATACCAATCAGCTTGTAGGCAGATTGGCCATAGAAGAGCGGAACCGTGTTGAACTTTGGGCCAACGGAACCAAATTCCTTGCAACTTCTGCAGACCAGAATACCGATCTGAGTTTCGTTTTTGAGGTGGTAAAGTCGAACAGCACCATTCCACTTATCCTAACGGATGGTGAGCAGCACATTATCTCCATCAGAAACTTCGATGAAGAAAAAAGTGCGGATAGTATTTACAAGCAAGAGCAACTGGCCAACATCATCGGTAAAAACACACCAATTGAGATTGAACTTTACGGTGGCACCAAGAATTACATCTACTACGATAATTCCGACCTCTACTACCAACTCAAGTATTACCCGTACGTAAGTTTAGGGATCATATCCATCTTCATTCTGGTGGCTTATTTCGCATTCAGTTTTGCACGCAAGGCAGAACAGGATCAGGTGTGGGTTGGAATGGCCAAGGAAACAGCCCATCAATTAGGCACACCACTTTCTTCCCTTATTGCCTGGATCGAATACTTGAAATTGAAAGAAGTTGATCAAGCCATTTTGAACGATATGAAGAAAGACGTTTCGAGGCTTGAAACCATTACCGAGCGTTTTTCAAAGATCGGCTCTGTACCAGAACTCGTGCCCGAAGACATTGTATCGGTGCTGGAAGAAAGCATTGATTACATGCGAACTCGGAGCTCGAAAAAAGTACAATTCAGCTTCGAAACTAACGGAATTGAAGGCTTACAGATACCGATAAACATACCGTTGTTCGCGTGGGTGATTGAAAACCTTTGCCGAAATGCCATTGATGCAATGGAAGGCACTGGAGCTATTGACATAGAACTTGCAGACGCTGGAAATGCGGTCACAATTGATGTGTCGGATACTGGAAAAGGAATTGCCAGATCGAAATTCGAAACGGTTTTTCAACCTGGTTACACCAGCAAGAAACGCGGTTGGGGACTCGGACTTTCACTAACCAAAAGGATTGTTGAGCAATACCATGGAGGCAAAATAGTGGTTCGTAATTCTGAAATTGGAAAAGGAACCACCTTCCGCATTACCATCAATAAAGGCTAATGGCCGGAATCTACGTGCATATTCCGTTCTGCCGAAGAGCGTGTCATTACTGCGATTTTCACTTCACCACCAATCTCAGCAGATCAGATGAGTTGGTTGATGCCATTCTGAAGGAATTGGCGTTGAGCCATGATTATCTGAACGGTGAAAAAGTTGAAACCATCTATTTCGGAGGCGGTACTCCTTCCCTACTTACAACAGTCAGTTTAGCACGTATCCTCGAAGAAATTAATCGGTTTCATTCGGTTGATTCAAATATTGAACTTACGCTTGAAGCGAACCCGGAAGATCTTTCTGATGGGAAACTGAAAGAACTAAAGTCGATCGGAATAAATAGACTGAGCCTCGGAACGCAATCCTTTATTGATAACGAACTGAAATGGATGAATAGGATGCACACGGCCGGTCAGGCAAAAAAAGCCATAAGCGATGCTCAAACTCAGGGGTTTGATAACATCAGCATCGACCTGATATTTGGTCTACCTCAACAAACGGAACAAGATTGGCAGTTGAATTTAGAAACAGCAATTGCGCTGAATATCCAGCACATTTCCAGTTATTCGCTAACCATTGAACCGAAAACGGTACTGCATTCAAACATCAAAAAAGGTAAACAACAACCGCCAGACGAGAACAATTCTGCCCGTTTCTTTCAGATGAACATGGAAGCGCTGTCGGCAGCAGGATTTGAGCATTACGAGATCAGCAACTACGCGCGGACGGGATTCATCTCCAAGCACAATTCATCTTATTGGCATGGCGTAAATTACCTTGGCATAGGGCCATCTGCACATTCCTTCAATGGCACGCATCGTCAATGGAATGTACGAAGTAACGCGGCCTACATGGCCAACATCAAGAACGGTAAGCCGTATTTCGAAACAGAAACTCTTTCAATTACAGATAAGATCAATGAGCAGATTTTAACTGGCCTCAGGACCAAATGGGGCGTGCAAAGGCAACAGATTGAAAGATTGGACGAAAACGCGTGGAAAGCCGTAAAGAACGAGGCACTGAAACATAGCCACAAAGGGTTGCGGGTAAACGATAATGGCATTTTTCTGACGGAAGAAGGAATGTTGATAGCTGATAATCTGACTGCAGCACTTTTCATTTAGAACGGGGCATTACCTTTGACAGAGCTAATGTCATTCCTCAAGGAGAATAAAGAAGTAGTCAGCTTTTTACTAAAGCTTACGGTACTCTGCGGAATTTACTTCTGGTGGTTTGCCCCTAACGTGTGGCAATTACCGGTAATCAGCACCTATTACGGCCATTTCATACACTACACGCTCAAGTTTCTTATCGAGCCTAGTGTAGCAATCTTGAACTTCATGGGATATGGTGCGGTGATCGTTAACCTTCGGGAGATAGACATGTTCGATCTGGAATTCAATGCACACATCAAGAATTTCTGTTTAGGAGTTGATATGATGTTTGCTCTTACCGCGCTCATAGTTTCTTTTCCTGGCAAATGGATAGACAGATTCTGGTTCATTCCTTTGGGGCTCTTGGGTATTCAAATGATAAACATTGCTCGTATTGTAGGATTATGCTTAGCACTGGTACATTGGGGGCATGGTGGTTTTGTCGATCATCATGATCTTTTCAATCTGTTTGCCGTTGGGTTCATCTTTCTGATGTTCGTGGTTTGGGTTAACCGCCATAAAAAAGAACCTGCTCTTTAAAGCAGGTTCTCTGAGATAGCTATTCGTACCAGTTCCGCAAAATTTCCGCACCTCGACCGGGTAAGCATGTTCTTTCTGTGGTTGGTAATGGTATGTGAACTTAGGAACATCTTCTCTGCGATCTGTCTTGTTGAGAATCCAAATGAAACCAGTTGCAGAACCTCCATTTCTCGTTCAGAAAGTACCATTGCTGTTTTCCCATACCGGTAAGAATCCAGGTTTATTACTATCGGTCCAGATTCATGCTTATTTCTAATTGTTCTGAGCCACTCACTGTGCCTTACGTCCAATAGATCCTGACCTGATGGACGTTTACTACGCGCATCCATTACGGCATGCTGTTAATGATTGCACCACTTGCTCCAACGCTGGCCAATGCCAATTGTCGCTGCTTCAATCGCTTGATCTCCTGCACAACATCTCTTTTGTGCTCCAAAGAAGCCAGCGGAATACAACTCATGTAGTTTCTGTAGGCATTGACGGCTTCATCGATATGGCCCAATTCTGCACGAACTTCTGCCAAATAGAACCAAACCTTGGCTGGAGCTGTACGGTCTTCTACCCTTCCGCGCTGATGAGTGTAATTGTAATGAGCTGCTGAAGCTACAAGAACCTGCTCAGTCTTAAGAGAGATGTTCCCCGTTTTCGCCTCACACATTCCAAGTAGAAACGATACTTGGCCATGTTCTGGATCTGCTTCGTACAACTTATCAAGTATCGGCATAGCTCCTTCAAGGTCTCCTTCTACTATCTGTGCAAAGGCTCTATCGAATAGTTGGTTGAATTTATACTGGCTCATTTGAGCTTGTGCACTGCTTATTTGAAGTGCTATCACTACAGTGATGATGATTGAAATGATCTTATTCGTTCTCATGATTTCTAGCTATTATTTGTTTAACACTATGTTGTTGTCCACTGCGATTCCTTGCTGCACTGCGGCTATCCTGCAGTTCTCAGCGCTCTTGCTAATAAGTGCGTAGGTTTTACTGGTTGGATTCAATTTGCCTGTTTGAAGCGATGCAAGGAACTGTGCATACATGTCGGCAGCCATGTCGAATTGCTCCGTTTTTTCGTAGGCCTTGGCCAACAGATACATCACTTCCAATGGCGCTTTGGTTTCTTCGAGAACCCATTCCTCGTAGTCGGCAGAAACATCGCTCAATGCTCTATTCAAGTAGAACACCGCTTTCTCGTAAGATTTTCCGCTGTTCAGGTAGCAAACTCCCAACAGGTGGTTGACGTTGGCATTTTCTTCCGTGTTGGCTCGCACTTCTAACAGTTTTACAATGGCCTCATCGAAATCCATCCTGTCTATATCCAGCATAGCCTGGCGAAGTAAAATGCGGTACTTCACCTCTTCTGTTGGCGCGGCAGCAGCAGCAATAGAGATTCCCATTGTAAGCAGCATAAAGAGCACCAATACTGCGTTCATGGCCTTGTTCGAGATTCCGTCATCGTCACCGATCTTTGGTCGCGGATTGCTCACTTCGTTTTCTTGGAGGTATGCCCCTAGGCTTGCGCTCCATTTCTGATTTTCATTTAAAGTTTTCATGATTAAGAGTTTTAAGGTTTGTTTAGAGGTACCTGTGTTTTGAATTCGAGGTCAAACATACCGGGGTGGCAAGCCCCAGTCCTAACCAACTTTTTTGCGATTCTAGGAAGTCTGACCATGCTATTGGTCGAAATAGCCATTTTCAATCATTTACACAAACAACTGTTTATCAATCAATTAACCCTAATAGAATAGTAAAAAACAGCTAGTTATCATTAGGAATTGAGAAGCCCAATGAAAGCCGTATTTTGCAGGTAAATTCCTTGTTTATGGCAGTCCAAGACGAGCTTTTTCAGTTGATCAAGTCTCTTTCTCCCTCCGAGAAACGATACTTCAAAGTGAACGCATCAAAAGGTGGTGATGCCAAAAGCAACTACCTCCAGTTGTTTGAGGCCATGGATACACAAGGAGACGAATACGATGAACAGAAACTGAAAGAAAAGCACGACAAGAAACCATTCGTTAAATACCTATCTGCCGAAAAGAAACAGCTGCGAGAACAGATCATGCGGCAGATGCGCTCGTTCCATGCTGGCCGAACCGTAGATAACCGCATCAACGAATTGCTGCAAGATGAAATGTTTTACCGCGACAAGGGATTGAACGATCTACGGGAAAAGGCCCTCTTAAAAGCCAAAGAATTGGCCACCAAGCTTGAGCGGTTTCATTTGCTAAAAGAGATTCTTTCCAGACAATTAGCGTACGTGATCGAGTTTGAGCAGAAGAAAATCACAGAACCGGTAATCAATCTGATCAACGAACAGAAGCAACTAGCAATTATTCAAGAAACCGAACTGGAATTACAATCTAAGAACAGGGAATTGTTTAGTGTCTATCGTTCAGGTTCAGACATTCAAGACCCTTCTGTACAGAATCGCGTGGCAATGCTGATAACTGAAATAGAACAATATCGACCCAGAATTGGCAAGTGGTTTTCATTGGGTGTAAAGTTTCAACGCGGATATTCCAATTACCACCAAATACAGCGCGATTGGAAAGCCAGTTTGGAGTGCACAAAATTGGAATATGGGCTTTATCAGGAACATTCTCATTTCAAAGAAGAGGATCCGTATAACTATAAGATATGCTTGGCAAACCTCATGTCGAGAGCACTTTCTGCCAAGGAAAATCAATGGTTCACCAAAGCACTAGAAGAAATGAAGACGCTCCCAGTTAACTCATTTAACGAAGAAGGTGAAGTCTTTCAGAATATCTACTTTCAAGAACACTTTTTTTACATTAATTACGGTGAATTTGACAAGGCAGCATCACTCGTCCCTACAATTGAAGAAGGACTTATTAAGTATGAATCAAAAATAAATCAGGCGAGAAAACTTGCTTTCCAATTCAACATCATGGTCATGTATTTTCTCATGCATGACTTTAAACAAGCGTTAAAATGGACTGAGCCACTGTTGGACGATAACAGTGAGATCAAACAGCATCAGAGATTTGTTACAACCCTTCTATTGCCCATTATACATTTTGAACTTGACCATTACGATTTGGTAGAGTCCTTTACACGATCTGCTTATCGTCATTTACAGCGAAAAGGGCGCTTGCATGCGTTTCAAAGACTTGTACTTAATTACCTGAAGCAAATGCCTTTGAGTTCAGACCAAGCAGAATTCAAAGAAAAACTCAAGGTTTTTCACGATGCTTTAGACAAACTTCAACAAGACCCAGACACTAAAGTAACCCTAGGTATGGAAGAGATATCGCTTTGGGCAAAAAGCCACATTCTGAACGTCCCCATGAACGTTCAATTGCAGCAATCTATTGGCCTCGCGCAATAACCTTTACTTGGCATCGTAAAGCACTATCACCGGTATAAGTTGCGCTTTCTACAAAAATTAGTTTAAACGGGACTTTCAACTTGTCATGGATTTTGTCTTGAGCAGCATTTTCCATTCGCTTATAATCATCGTCAAAAGGAGATATTACTTTTGAAGAATATCGAGGGAACAAATATCTGACAGAACCTTTTCCTTTTTCAAAAATCCCATTACACAATGCAACGAACATACCTACTTCGTAAGGATTCTTATTCCTTTCTGTGATACGATTCTCGTGGTTCACGCCAAATGGTATTTCAATCGGTATTGGAGTGAAACCCTTCCTTTTTAAAGAATCCTGAATTGCATTATTTAACACCTCGATTGAGGCTTTAAGATCATTAATCATCGTTTGATCTTCTGGATGAACACCAAATTCTTCTGGTTGACAAATTAAGTAATAGAAATCCTTACTCTCATGGTTAATGGTTCCTAACGGATTAAAAAACAGATCAATATGATAAATCGGCTGGTATGCCATTGTACCAGCAACATCGGAATGGACACTATGAACTCTAACCGGTCGATCGGTTCCAACCCAGACAATCGACTTGTTTTCAATGTCATTGCCATAAACAGCTGTTAACAGTGCATTATTAATAATCCGATCGTCCTTTTCATTATCTTTTAGCCCCATGTTCAATTTAAGCTGTTTACTCGCTAAAATTCTATGACGTTCGTCTGTGCCAATGAACAAAATCTGCTCGGTGACGAACATATTACCCCCTGCCAGGCCGCAAAGCACATCTCGTTGGCATTCAATGCCTGAACAAGGCATGGTTTTTAACTTCTTTGCCCAGTCTTCAGTCATCTCGCAGTACCTTTTCTTACCTTTCTTTCCAATAAAATCGGCATTAGCCGTATTTAGCATTAAACTTCCAGTTGCGTTATTGCGGACATGAAGTCTGTCTTGAAAGTATCTACCAAATTCACTTTTTAAGAGATTAACATTGCAAGTTCGACTACAACTGCGAAGACCACTTGGATTGTATGAACAATAGCATATTTGGCCGGCCTCTATCATCAACGGCATAATCGAGTTACCATTCAGCGAGCGACTATGTAAGTAACTCTCAAGACTATCAAGATGTCTCCTCTGGGCATTTAATAATTCAAGCTTCTCACCTTCTGAAAGACTCATCTCAATAACATTGTTGTTCTGAACCTTATCATTCAGTTTTAGCCCTGTTGTCTTTCGCGACTTTCTAACAACTATAGGAGCGAATTCGTTACCAATAGATGTCCAAACGATTTCATCATTTTCAACCACCGCCTCAAAAACAACTGATTGACTAAAATCCACTACAAAATCAGTCCTTTCCTCTAAGCTCAATTTACTTAAATCCAGAAGTTCTTCCCCGACCTGTGGCCCAAGAATAGAATAATTCTGCCCAAGTGGCTGATTTAACTCAATCCAATCCGAGAGCGATTGAGCATTTACACCTTTCCGACTCTGAATTTTCTGCAAATACCTTTCGTCAAAGCTTGAATTATAAGCCCAACTCTTGTTTTGCACAACCAGAGTATCCATATCATTCAAACCTCCTCTAACGAAAGTTTCAGAAACAAAAGTTCCACTTACAACACGAGGGTAAATCACACACGCACTATAACCATTAAGCTGATCAGTAAAGAAGTCAGCAATACCAGACCCTGAATGACAGATAACGTTTTGAACTAATCCTGATTCATCTGGAATAATCCTGGGTTGCTCAGACGCCAGTGTTAGACTTTGTGAACTACATGTACAGAACCCAAAAACACAAATAATCGTGACGCAAAACCTAATCGATACTGATTTAAACACAACAGGCAACTTCCATGTACAATTTCTGAACGCATTCGAAAAAATCAATCTTCGTTCTAGAGCGGGCAACCAGCGCAATATTTGCCACCGAGATGATTGATGTTCAAAGAATCGCCCCAATGTCTGTATTCAACCCCACAAGTACTCAAACTTAATTTGACAGCTTTCGTGTATCGATTAGCTGAAATTTTCAATTGGCCGCCAGAATACCAAACCCTTACCTTCTTTCTTAAAGTTGGACGGTATTCTAAGTCGCAATAGAAATAGTCAGATTTACCAGAACCATTGAATTCCCTTGTATCTTGACCACCTACTAAGGCGAGACTATTTGTATACTGGAATGTTGGAATAAGTGTGGCACTAGATTCTTGATTAAAGGAAATACTAGCCTCCGAACCGTAGTCAAAGGTTTTGCCGTGGGCAACGGTTGATAGCTTAAAATTGCCGCTTTCATTTGTTAAACTTATTTCAACTGCTTTTTCCGTCAATTTTTGGCTAAATAGATATTCTATCTTAGAAATTGAATCGTATGAAACCCAACCGCATGAGTCTCCGTTAGGGTAATACTTGTAATGTTTTCCGGTCACAACTTCTGTGATTTTCACTTCCGTAAGCCAAACATCGCCATCCTCATCCTGATAAATAGCTAAGTTGTAATCGCCCACGTCAGGATAACCACCTACATTTAAGTTAAACTCCTTACTAGTGGTGTCTTTGGATTCTTTACTCAATTCCAACAATTCTTCTTTGATAGACTTCAAAACTTTGCTTTGATCTGCGGTTAAGTTGCTATCCGATGTATTAGCTTCTCCACAGCCAACTATAAATGACGAAACACAAATAGACACAACGGCAATAAATACATTCCAGATCTTTTTCATAGGTCGATAGGTTTTAAAGGTTAGTCTTCCAATATTACCTACTTATCCCCAAAACAACAAGCTCCATCCATAAAAATGACTGAAAAGGGCTATTCATAACATGGAGGCAACACTAGTGCTGATCAGTGGCTGTTTGATGGGTGAGTGTAATGGCCGTTACTTCTTTATCAACCGGTCTGATCAGGATGCTACCGCTGGCATTGTTGACGCGTTTCAGCATTCCATCGCGTCCGCGTATGAAGCGCAAGGAATCCAACATGGAGGTCATACCATGTGTTTTGAGCAATGCTTCCACCAGCACATAGGCTTCTTGAACAGTTGCTGGCAGAACAAGTACGGCCTTGCTCCCATTCTTACCCAATTCCAGTTCCAGTTCGGCCCCGTTGGTGAATTTCACGACTTGGATCTTCACGGTATCATTTCCAAACCATTCTTTCGTTTCGATCACACTGCCATCCGTTTCAAATGCCGATGCACCGTACAGTGGCAATAGATCGGAAATTGCTTGCGTTTGCTGAACATTCGGAGCTGGAAGATGGCTTAAGTAGCCACCGTAAATGAATCCTTCCCTACCACGGAATCTTACCTTATACCAATGGTCGGAAACCCAACCTAAATTCAGTTCTACCTGGGTCTTTTCAACAATTTCCACTTGTTTGCCGTAATCCACTTTGGTTACCACCCTAGCATTGGATTCGGGTTTACTGCGCATGTTAAGACCGTTTACGGCCAATACATTCATGTGCTTTGGAGAGTCTTGGGCAAAGGCGTTCAATCCAATGGCCGAAACGAGAATTACAATGAGCTTTTTCATGACTTTCAGATTTTGGTTCATTGACTGAACGCCCATCAAAAAGCCATTATTGAATTGGCCACTGGCTATTAACAAAAGTTAGCTTTCCGCTGTCTCTATTTGAACACGGAGACTAAGTACGGCTGCCAATAGCATGAGCGCTCCGCCCAACATTACTGCAGCCAAGCGGTCGTTGTCTAGAACAGATTCCATTACCCAACCGAAACCGAGGCTGGCAATGATCTCGGGCAGCACAATAAAGAAGTTGAAAATGCCCATATAGATGCCCACTTTTTTCTTTGGGAAGGCTGTTGCCGAGCATGGCATACGGCATGGAAAGGATACTTGCCCAAGCAATTCCCACTCCGGTCATGGACAGGAAAAGCATGTTCGGGTCTCCAACGAATTTTACAGAAATCAATCCTAAACCACCTGCGGTTAAGCAAAGCGCATGTGTAACTTTCATTGATAGTTTTGACGCCAGCCATGGTAAGGCCAGAGCAAACAGGAACGTAATGAGATTGTAGTAAGCCAGGGTGAGTCCAGCAAATTCGATTCCTTCGGTGTAAGCTTGAGTTCCATCTTCGGCCCCAAAGACATTTCTGGCAACTGCCACAGAATAATAGAACCACATTAGAAACAACCCTGGCCAAGTAAAGAACTGAACCAAAGCAACTTGTTTCATGGTTTTGGGCATGCTGCCAATAGACGAGAATATCTCTTTAAGCGCTGCTCCTATACCTTTATTATCGGCATGCTTTTTCCTAAATGCATCCAGATCGGCCGG